>JAHIZN010000051.1 GCA_018814245.1 bacterium | reverse complement strand
GTGAATATCTTATTAACATTACACAAACAAGGCAGAAACAGAAATACTTTGATATTACCCATCCCCTTTATCCCCTCTATCTCCGTATCCCCCTTCTTACACTACCTGAATAGTTACCTCATATTTTTCTAATCCCTATATCTCCTTATCTCCTCCATAATCCCCTACATCTCCTTTTCTTACACTACCTGAACGGTTACAATTTGTGGATATAATTTCTTATCTTGATTGCACAGGTCGTAATCTTTTTGATCCATGCAGTCAATTCTCCCACATCTTAGCGGCGAATATCAAGCTCTCCTATCAATTGTTTGAATTCACGAGGATTAATAGATGCATTAAGGGCATCATCATAGGTAACAATATGCTGATGTACAAGTTGAGCTAAGGATTGGTCCATGCTCATCATGCCCTGTTTTTTGCCTGTTTGAAGCACAGAGGAAATTTGGTATGTTTTTGCCTCCCGGATCAATGATCTCACTGCCGGTGTGGCCACTAAGATTTCAAATGCAGCGATTCTTCCACTTCCATCAGCTTTTTTTACTAAGAGTTGAGAAATGATGCCAACAAGATTTACGGTTAATTGCATCCTTACCTGTTGTTGTTGATGTGGCGGAAAAACATCAACAATTCGATCTATAGTAGATATAGTATCAGTTGTATGAAGGGTTCCCAACACTAAATGTCCAGTTTCTGCCGCAGTTACGGCTAAGGAAATGGTCTCAAGGTCACGCATCTCTCCTATGAGGATAACATCAGGATCTTCTCTGAAAACATGTTTCAATGCCTCAGAAAAAGAATAGGTATCCTTGCCTAATTCTCGTTGATTGATAAGGCTTTCCTTGCAGGTATGAACAAACTCAATAGGGTCCTCAATAGTAATGATATGATGTGAAAACTTTTGGTTTATGTAATTAATTAACGCAGATTGGGTGGTTGATTTTCCACAACCGGCTGAGCCGGTAATCACGATCAGTCCCCTTGGTCTGGAACATAAATTCGTACAAATAGGGGGTATCCCTAATTCTTCTATCGTTAAAATATTAAATGGAATGATTCTGGTAACAATCCCTATCATCTCTCTTTGCTGGAAGATATGGGTTCTGAATCTGGCAAGCCCCTGGATTTCATACCCAACATCTACGCCCATGGTTTCAGTAAACTTGCTATATTGAGTTTCATCCATGATACTCATAGCCATCTGTTTTACCTGTCCTGCAGATAAAGGCGGCATCTGTTTCAATGGCACAATTTCTCCATGTATACGAAGAAGTGGAGGGCTTTCTGCCTTTAGATGAAGGTCTGAAGCCTTACATTTTACAGCTATTTCAAGAAATTTATCAAAATCCATTCTGGCCATAATGATACACCCTTAAATTACAATTAAAAATTATGAATTATGAATTAAAAATGAGGGAAGGAAAGGAAACTCACATATGTCAGTAGCAAGTGCAATACTATTTGCGTAACTACTCAGGCATACAGAATTCAGGAGTCAGAATTCAGAATAGCTCCAGAGTAAGCCTATAAATCCCATTATTTCTCTCTCAATATCCCCATATTTCCTGAGAAAACTATCATAGCAGGTGTTCTCATTCTGACTCCTGACTCCTGACTCCTGAATTCTGTATTCTTGCTGCCTAAGTAGCTACAAATGTGCTTAAAATAACAATAGCTGAGTAGTTACAAATATTTTTACACTTTATACAGCCATCGGAGAGCATCCAAATTTTTACTTAGGGAATAAAACAAGGGAAGAAAAATTATTATCAGCAATGCCTGTTAAGGATTATTATCAGGCGATTAGATTCATCAATGAAAGCCTGCCGCAAGGAAGCAAGGTTTTATTTATTGGCGAGCCAAGGAGATATTATTGTGAAAAAAAGGTTTTAACCTCAAGTGAACTTGATACAGAGGTTATTTGCAGATTAGTTAAAAAATCAAAAGACATAAATCAGTTGATTCAGAGGCTCAAGGGACTAAAAATAACACATATTCTCTATAACAAACATGGTCTTATTTGGCTGAATAAGCAATTTAATTGCCTGCACTGGGAAAATAAAGCCCAAAAGTCTTGTTATGAAGCCTTTATATGTTCTCTATTCCCTGTCTATGTGAGCGATGATGTCTATATATTTCAAATTCCTTAAGAAAATTCCACCTGTACGGTTGTTGCATTAAACCCCAGAAGCATAACAATAGCAGCAAATACAGAGAAAGATCCACAAAGGGTGTAAATCATAAGAGATACAACCCTTGTCAGGCTTTTCTCATTTGCAATTACTCTTGTTATCGCTCGCAATTCTTGGGAGATAGGGGGATAGAGAAATAGAGAGATAGGGGGATAGAGAATAGAGAGATAGGGAGATAATGGAGAAAAGGGAGACACCACCGATATTTACACCCTTTGTGGCTCTTTCTCTGCCAGAGGTGCTACCTCTTCTCGTTGCAATAGCTACTGACTAACGAGACTTGATGTAATTATCCACAACCGCACAGCTCGAATAATTATGCCTAATAAATACAAAAAGGGAGAATAAAAAATTATTTTATTCTCCCCTCCTGCAAACTTTTTCAAGTTAAACACATGTACTTAACTTCTACATTCCCCTCTTTATTTTGCTGCTTCTGTAGTAGTTGCTGTTTCAGTTGCTGCTCCATCTTCTGTTGCTGGAGCTGCAGCCTCTTCTGTTTCTAGAGCTGATTCTTCTTCAACTGCAGTGGTTGCTGTTTCCTCTGAAGCCTTTTTTGTTGGTGCACAACTCACTATCGTTCCGCACAAACCAGCTAATAAACAAAATACTACAAATAGTTTAGATGCATACTTCAACTTGTCTTCACCTCCTTTTCTATTATATAATAGAACCTATTGCCAAAATTACTTTATATATTATACACTAAATTTAGGATTTGTCAAGTGTTTTTTTATGATTTCTTTGTTTTTTCCGTAGAGACGCAAAATTTTGCATCTCTACGGCTTGTTTTTTCATCAATTCCCCATGGAAACTGACCCTATTGCCAAAGAAATAAATGATTGTGGTAAAATGCCTATAAGAAAAAGTCCAAGCATAATGATGATAAGTACCACCCTTAACAAGGGTGAAAGAGAAATAATAGACTCATCTTTTGCTTCCCCAAGGTACATTGATTTAAGGATACGGAAATAATAATAAACTGATATTGTGCTAAAGATAAAACCAATTACGGCAAGATATATATACCCGGCATGTACTGCATAGGCAAACAGATAGAACTTACCCATAAACCCGGCCAAGGGCGGCAGCCCGGCAAGTGAAGCCAAGCAGATAAGCATACACAGGCATAGGAATGGCGATCGCTTATACATGCCAGCATACCCCTCAATCTCATCCGTACCAATTTTATTAGAAATAACGGCTATAACCATGAATATCCCAAGTGTGGCTAAGGCATAAACAAGCAGATAAAACATCACTGCTGACAACCCAGCCGTAGTACCTATTATTAGACCAATAAGCAGGTACCCGGCATGTCCAATGCTTGAGTAAGCAAGCAGCCTCTTTATATTTGCCTGAGGAATGGCAGATAGATTACCAATAGCAATAGTAAGAATACAGAGAACAACCAAAGCCATGATCCATTCCTGCCTTATCCCGCCAAACCCTTCTATGAATACCCGAATAAAGACTGCAAATGAGGCTGCCTTTGAGGCAGAGGCAAGAAAGGCGGTAATTGGGGTTGGTGCACCCTCATATGCCTCTGGTACCCAAAAATGAAATGGTATACAGGCTATCTTAAACCCAAACCCAGCTAAGGTAAACGCTAAACCGAGCAACAGGGCACATCCTTTATCTCCATGACTCAAAAATTCCCCTATTTTCTGTATCTCTGTTGTACCAGTCATGCCATAGATTATCCCTATTCCATAAAGCAATACTGCTGAACAAAATGCCCCAAACAACAGATATTTTATTCCGCCCTCAATCCCTTGCCTTGTCCTGAGATATGCCACCAGCACATACGAACCAACACTAAGCAGCTCAAGGCTTACATACAGACTGATAAGCTCACCTGATGAAACCATAAACATAGTACCCATGATAACCAGAAGAAGTACAAAGTAGTATTCACCATGATGAGTTGTTCGATTAGCAAGATAGTCCATGGAAGAAACAATAACCAGTATCCCAATCCCTAAAAAAAGATACTTGAAATATACGGCAAAGGAATCATTTACAAAGCTCCTGTTGCCAAAGGCAAGCCCATGTGGCGAATTATGGACAGCAAACATCCCGATTATTAATCCGGCAATAGCCAGCCAGCCAAGCAGTCTTTTGTTGGATCCCTGTGCCATAAATAAATCTGCAACAAGTACCAATAAAGCTGTACAACAAACTATTATCTCTGGTGTAAGCAATGTATAATTCAAAATAACCCTCCAGGGAGCAAATTAAAAATTATGAATTATGAATTATGAATGAGGAAACATACCTGATATTGCAAAAGCAATATCTTCTCTTCTCCCTCATTTTTAATTTTTAATTTATAATTCATAATTAAACTACTGCATTATCCCATGCACCATCTGCGTTGTAGAGACATTCATCAAATCAACCAATAATTTAGGACATACACCTATCAGGATAACAACAATTAGTATGGGTATAATTGCCAGAAGCTCTATTTTATTTATATCTGTCAAATGTTCCCACTTTGGAGAAAGTCCTCTCCAGAATACCCGTTCCATCATCCACAAGAGGTAAACCGCAGTTATCACCACACCGCTTGTAGATAATATTGCCAAGAGCTTAAACCCGGGGAAGGTACTTACAAATGTACCCATCAGACAGACAAATTCCCCAATAAACCCAGCCAGTCCAGGCAAGCCAAGTGAGGCCAGGACTGCAATGGTCATCATTCCTGTATATATCGGCATTTTATGCCACAACCCGCTGAATTCATCAATATTTCTGGTATGTGCCCGATCATAAATAACCCCAACAAGCATAAACAGACTGCCGGTTACTGCCCCATGTGTAAACATCTGGATAACCGCTCCGTTTATACCGGTTACGGTTAATGCACTCATGGCTATCAGGCAGAATCCCATATGACTGATACTCGAATAAGCGATCATTTTCTTTAAGTCATTCTGTGCCATAGCAGTTAAGGCACCGTAGATAATATTGATTACACCTAAGACAGCAAATGGATAGGCAAAGTATATGGCTGCATCAGGGAATATGGGAAAACTCACCCTCAAAAACCCATATATTCCCATCTTCAACAATATGCCGGCAAGGATAACGCTTGCCGCGGTTGGCGCCTCAACATGGGCATCCGGAAGCCATGTATGGAATGGCCAGATAGGCACCTTAACCGCAAACCCAAGGAAGAACAAGAAAAACATCAGGTTTTGAAACTCTCTGGCAAAGCTGCATGTTTTTGAAAGCTCTATAATATCCAGGGTATGTGGATTAGAGGTGAAGTAAACACATAATATCCCCACAAGCATTATTAGTGAGCCAGCCACAGTATAAAGCACAAACTTTATAGCCGCATACTTCCTTCTTGGTCCCCCCCAAATCCCAATCAAAAAGTACATAGGCAGGAGGACAACCTCCCAAAAGATGTAGAATAAAAACAAATCCATGGCAACAAAGACACCAAGCATACCTGTTTCAAGTATCAAAAATAGTATAAAATACTCTTTTACCCGTTTTGTTATACTGCAGGAAATAAGAACAGACAAAAAGGTTAATAGTGCAGTCAGCAAAAAGATGGATATGCTCAGCCCATCAATCCCAAGTGAATAATGGATATTAAAGGCTGGAATCCACAGTATTTTCTCCACAAATTGTAATTCAGCAGTATTGTGGTTAAAATTAGCATATACCATCCCGGCAAGAACAAGGGGAATAAACGAAAACACCAATGCCAATCCCTTGACAGTCTTCTCCATCCCCTTTGGTGTACAAAGGATAAACATGCCGCCTATTAACGGTATAAATATCATCCAGCTTAAAATTGGAAAATCCATTGTTTACTCCTTATGGCAATTCGATGTTCAAGTTTTTTTCAAGCACGCAAATAGTTATAATTCGTTATCGCACTATTCCTATTTTCTCTTTTTTTGTGCTACCGCTTATAGTGTCCTGCAATATATAAACATAAATACCACTGGCTACCATTTCACCACTATTATTTCTGCAATCCCACTCCCACTCACCATTAACATTAGCTACATGCTCTTGTTCTCCATAAACCAATTCACCCGCTATATTAAAAATTTTTACCCTTATCTGCTTAGTCAAGTTAGCAAAGGTTATCTTGTCAGTTGTTGGATTAGGGTAACAATATACTCTCTCAAGGTTTGATTCATACTCATTGGTTCTTACAATATCTTTCCCTTGTATTCTTATTCCTATAATATTTTGCTCTGAGTCCTTTAACTCTACATCTTCTATGGCTATAAAATTCATAAAGTCATTAAATGACCTCTGAGGACTTAAAGATTTAGCTTTTTGAGGTAATTCAAGAATTAAATGTAACTACTCAGCTATCTCATTTTCACACATGACATGAAATCAGTCAATACGCTTTTACAGAGAAAGAGCCACAAAGGGTGTAAACTTAGGAAAAATAATTGCAGCAAAACAGGAGTAATTGCAAACAAGAAGAGCCGTT
>JAHIZN010000050.1 GCA_018814245.1 bacterium | reverse complement strand
TTTTTTAACGCAATTATTTAACACAGAGAGCACAGAGAAATATGAGTTACACAGAGGAATATTACAACAGAATATTGGGAAAAAATCATTAACTCTGTGTAACTCTGTCTTCTCAGTGAGCTCTGTGTTAAAAAATATCGGCTGAATAGTAACGCTAAATTATAACTATCAGAAATTAATGTCAAAATGTAGTAGTTCTCATCTCTATAACTTATTCACCACAAAGATCTCGACTTTTTGTCTTATTCTGATCCCCCAACCGCATACCAATCGACAGCCGATGTGTATCCCCCATTCTCTTGGTAGGCACAAAGGCATAGTCTACCTCGTATGGTCCAAGCGGGAAACCAAACCCAAGGTTCAGCCCGCCATTTAGGTCTTCAAATAATTGAGAATCAAACCCTCCACGAATGGCAAGGGTATTCATCATCTTACATTCAAACCCGGCATTTATTTTTAATTTATTATCTGAGGGCTTTGTCCAGTCACAACCTATCAGAAGCGGATAGTCTGGAAAACGATAGGCAATCCCAAGCTTGTAACAGGTTGGCAGTTTGGATGCTGCATCCTTAAACATCATGGCTGGTCCCACATTCTGAACAACCGAGCTTAAAGATAAACCATCAATGGGTGTGTGGTATAATTGTCCAAAATCAACCGCAAACCCACCCATCTCTTCATTATCTATCTTTTCGGAAATGCCCTTGACATTTATTCCAAAGGAGATACCTCGGGTAAAATGGAAGGCATAGGTGCAGTTAAGGCTCATATCGTATGCCTTGTAGACCCCTGATGAAGTGGCAGAATCTTTTGTATCATACCTTGGGATGCCATTTGTTCCAAGGTAGACTGCACTTATTCCAATAGCTGATTGTTTGAAGCATGGATTAACATAGGTTATTGCACCATTCATAAGACCGCCAATCCATTGATTATACGAAGTGGATATACATGGAGTTGAAATATGGACAAGCCCGGCTGGATTATAGTAGATAGCCGAGGTATCATCAGCTATGGCTGAAAATCCCTCACCCATACCAATTGCCCGGGCACCAACACCAACCTTTAAGAAGGCAACCCCGTTCTTGCCAGGGCTTATCTCTGCATGTGCTGCCATGACTGATAGCAGTACGCAGGCTAAAGCCATTAATCTCCACCAGTTTTTCATGTTTTTCATAATCTCCCCCACGATAATTAAAAATTATGAATTATGAATTATGAATTAATGTCTTAAAAACCTTACCGTTGAAATCTTATTCTCCATAATTTTTAATTCATAATTCATAATTTATAATTTTACCTGATGATCCCAATCACCCCTGTTTTCCTATCCCCCTGCCCATTCTCAATCACAAACACATAAATCCCGCTGGAAACCAGATCGCCGTCACCATTTCTGGTATCCCACTCAAGTACCCCTTCAACCATAGGCTGAATACGCACCAACTCGCCAGCAGTATTGTATATCCAAACATCACCAGTCGTCGCATTACAAAATTTCACTTTTGTACTATTTCCCCTCACTGGATTTGGCTTCACCACAATATCATCAACACTATCCCCTACCCTGCCCACAGCATAACACGAAAGTGAGGATACACTTACGGTAACAGTATCACTTCCTGAAGACACCGCCTGTTTTTCGTCAACTATTTCCCAGCTGCCATTTTCGGTCAATTTGAATATGCGATAATTATAATCCTCCGTCTCATTGAATGTATCAGGGTCAGGATATGACAGGGTCAGGGTAATAGGATTTGTCGGCTGGATATTTGAGCCATAATAAGCATCTGGTAATGCTGCCAGCTCAACAATTGATTCATTAAATATAACCGAATTCCTGCCAGGGGCATAAAGGGCGGATTGGTTGGTAACCTTACGGATAATAAGGGTTATGGTACCAGCAAAGGCATCATTTGGAACGCTAACCCTGCATCCATCTTTTATTATGGTTGATATTGTCCCTGTCTTTACCACCCCGAATGAGTCCACAACCCTTATACCATCAGAGGATAGGGTAAAATCACTCCAGAGTCCGGCATGATTCCTTGCTTTGAGTCGATAATAGTAGGAATTGCCCTTACCCTTGCCGGAAATACTATAACTCAATTGTGTCCCGATAATGTTATCGCTCAGCGTCCCCCAATTCTTCATATCCATTGATTCCTGAAGGCAATATGTATCTACCCCTGACTCTTGATCCTGCCAGGGTTTCCAGAAGATTTTATATGCCCCATCTGTATCTGCATCCTCATCCTGATTATTAATAGTTCCCTCAATGGATATTTGTCCAATAATTGGTGCGGTGGTATCCACATTGGTATACACTGGATCAATCCTGTAACTCCCTGTTCCGGTTGATTCTGTCCCCCAGTAGATAATAGCATTATTGGTTACTGTGCCTATGCCGGGCAAGAGCTGTGCCTTAAACTTAAGGGTTGTGCTTGAGCCGGCTGGTATCTCCCCAATATTCCAGCTCAATTCTCTGGTATTGGCATCATAGCTTGCCCCTGAATCACAATAAACACAAACAGGAATCTTTATACATGAGAAAAACGGCAAAAGCCCTGTCTCCTTAAGCTCTATTATCCAGCCATTATTTCGGCACTCCAGAACAAACCTGTCCTGAATAGGCAAGTAACTCAAGATAACCTTAGCCGGACTGGCATCGATCTCCCTCTTCAGGGTCAACACATTTGGATAATTGGCAAGGCTTATCTCCCTTGAGGTATATGTGCCGTAGTTCGTTCGGATCATGATATTCCCATCAACCAGCCCTGAATCAAACTGATTCCAGTTACCATGCAGGTCCACGCTGCCATTGCCAATGACCTCCTGCTGACTGGTAAGAGAGCCAAGAGAAAGGTATTGACTTAAGGAATCCACAACCCTTACCTCAACCGCATTCATATCCCCGCTGTTAACACAGGTAATGGTATAAGAAATAATATCGTACGGTCCTGTTCCATCCCTTGGGAATACCTCAATGCCTGAATAATTAAACTCTGGTTTATTATCTGTAATAATCACAGGTGCTGCAAGAGGCTGCGTCTCCATCTGACGGCAGGATATGGCTGCATTATTGGCAATTTGTGTTTGATTATCAATCGGAGATTTGATTGTGGCCTTATAGGATACTGTACCGCTTTCATTTGATTCAATCTGCCCCAATCTCCATGTAATCAGACGATAATTAGGGCTATAAACACCAAAATTAGAGATACTTGGAGCAATAACAGACAGGTTATCGTCCACCTTAGCAACCACAACAACATCAGTAGCCATAGCTCCTTGATTAATATAAACAATGTCATAGCTAATAACTGACCCTGAGCGAATAACATTGGGCGCCCTCACCTGATTAACAGATCCGCTAAAGTCTGGAACAGAGACAGTAACCATTTCAGGCTCTGCATGTATGGTATTGGTTCCTGTATCAGACGACCAGAATGATGCTGTATTATTATCAATAACAGTTCCATTTCCACCTGCTACAATCGATACTATCTTTGCCTGAAATCTGACAACAACCTCTTTCCCATTGGCAATGTCTGACATGATTTGCCATGTTATCCTTCTGGTTTTGGCATCATAAACACCATTATTCAAGGGAACAATGGCTGTCAGATTGGGATCAATATCATCTGCTATGGTTAGCTTATGAATGGTTATACCCATAATATTTTTGCAGGTAATAGCATACTCAACTGCCTCATCAGGGGAAACATCCTGCTTATTAGGAATCATCCTTTTTGTAGCACTTATTGTCCCGGCTACACGAATAATCGCAGCAGGGATGGTAAAAGAGCCTGCTGCCCAATCAATTCGGGCAGTATTATTAATTATTGCCCCTGGTGCAACATCTGGTGAAACGCTGACATTAAAACTCAATGAGTTGACTGATTGCGGGTTAATATCCTTCCAGACAATAACTGTTCGTCCGTTTTGAGTAGTCGTGGTTCCATCATTTGATATATTCACAGGATTAGTAAGGCTTGCATCAAGCTCATCAATCACTGTAATGGCATCTATGTCTGTGGCATTCATGATATTAATGGTATAGCCCACTGTCCCCCCGGGTGAAACAGGCACATTAGCAGAGACAGTCTTTGAGGAACCAAGAAACCGCTTTGGTCCAAAGGCATAACAATTCCCATCCTCTGAGGTTACGAACAAGAGATTACCTGCTGCTGCCGGGGAGCAGATAATCTTGCCCTTGGTCTGATAGCTCCATGAGAGCCTGTTTGTTGAGATTGCCTCAGGATTTAAGGCATAGATCCTGCCGTTATCTGCACCAACATACACAATGCCACCTGCAACTATTGGAGATGAATGAATTGGGCTGCCAATGTAGTATGACCACTTCAGCCTTCCGGTTAAGGCATCTATACAATAAAATACCCCATCCTCACCGCCAAAATAAATACTATAGTTATTTATTGCTACTGAAGATCTTATTGGTTTACCTGTTTGATAGCTCCATTGCAACGCACCATCACTTGTCTTTATGGCATAAACCTTGCCATTATCTGCCCCAACATAAAGGATATTGTTTTTTATACATGGTGTTGAGTGTATGGGTGAGCCAATGCTATACTTCCATTTGAATGCCCCATTCACTGCATCTATGCAATACACATTGCCATCCATACTGCCAAAATAGACCCTGCCATTTGCCACTGCCGGAGAAGACTCAATTATCCCAGTAGTCTTATAACTCCAGAGGAACTCGCCCCCACCTGCATTCAAACAATACATCCGTTCATCGCTGCTGCCAACATAAAGCCTGCCGTTAACCACCATAGGAGATGACCATTGAATGGAGCCACCTGTTTGATATGTCCATTTCTCTTCTGAATTACTCCAGTCCAAACAGTGAACTATCCCATCATGACCGCCAACATAGATAGTATTGCCAATCGCAATCGGGGTTGAATCAATGGATGTATTTGTCTCTGTTGCAAAAGCGACTTGGACATCTACGGCATCTATCACATGAATCATCCCATCCTTGCTGCAAATTCCTACCGTTCCCCCCAGAATCACTGGTGAGGAAACAATGGATGCCTTAGCAGAATATGTCCAATAAACATCAAGCGGCAGAGCTAATGTCTCACCCGGATTACAGGCATCCCTTGCCGCATCATACCTGAAGCAAGGCCAATCATTAACACCTGCCTTCAGGGTAATGGATTCATCTATCCCTACGCTTTCTGTGCCCTGTGATGAAGTAAATACCTGTATGAAACCCTCTTTGTTCCCGGATAACAAATCCAGAGTCCCATTATTATCCCAGTCAACAATACATGGGGCAGCACACTGTCCGGTATCTATAACTGTTTCATCATCAAATTGTATATTTTCGCCAAAGTTATACTCCGGCAACTGTTCATTGCCCATATTGCAATAAACCGTGATATTACCATTGATATCACCCACTATCAAGTCATCCAGCCAGTCCCCATCATAATCTATTACCCATGGTCTGGCAAACTTGCCCACATCAATATCCCCGCTGGTATTACTGAGTGTTGTAGGTGTCCCCAGCGTAGGCGTACCATTGGCTGTGCCAATATTCAGGAAAAGCAGACAAGAACCATTTTCATTGCCAACAACCAGATCCTTTTGACCATCATGATTCCAGTCGCAAACAAAGGGTGCGGCATATTGTCCCACATCAATTGGAGCATTATTGGACAACATCTGAGTTGGTGTACCAAATACAGGGGCAGGATTAGTGCCAATATTCTTAAAGAACCATACCTTGCCGTGAAAATCACCTATAATCAAATCCTTTAGCCCATCCATATCCCAGTCAAAGGCAACCGGTACACCATAACCACCATCCACACGGACATCCATCATCCCGCCCGGACCGGTTCTCTGGGGTCTGAACCCTGAGGAAAACTCCGGGTTTGCCGTATTTGTTCCTGAGTTACGAAAATAGGTAACATACCCATCTACATCACCAATGATAAGGTCTTTCTTTCCGTCACTATCCCAATCAACCACAAAGGGGACAGAATATTCACCCTGTAAAAGGTCATGCGGCTGCTGACCGCGAACATTGAAAGAGGCGTTGAATAACGGCTCTTCACCAGGCCATGTTTTAATATTCAGGAATATGTTTATCTTGCCATCTTTATTGCCAACAATCAAGTCCATTCCGCCATCATTATTCCAGTCACCAATTATCGGACACGAACAAAAGCCGGCATCAATATCACGATTAGAAACCTTGATGGTTTTGGGAGGCTTAAAGG
Source organism: bacterium (assembly GCA_018814245.1). GTDB lineage: Bacteria > UBA9089 > CG2-30-40-21 > CG2-30-40-21 > CG2-30-40-21 > CG2-30-40-21. The sequence goes on along the minus strand of JAHIZN010000050.1, from coordinate 2,364 downwards.
CAAGGTATCTGTTGCGTGTGGCAAGGGGAATCAAGCCCTCAATGCTGTCGGTTGGCAGCGGGATGGTCTCATATCCCTCATAAAACAGCACGCTCCCGGTTTCATTGCCAACAATCAAGTCCTTTACTCCATCACCATTGTAATCAACAATCCATGGGGCTGAATACTGTCCGACATCAATCAAACCGCTGCTTGATGAGCCGCGAATCCTGAAGCCGTCATTAAACGAGGGGTTAGACAATGCCCCCTGATTATGAAAAAACCAGACATAGCCATGCTCATCACCAGAAAGCAGGTCGCAAAAACCATCCTCATCAAGGTCAAAGATATGAGGCGAGGAATGATAGGCATCGACATTTACCAGATTTCGTCCCTGTGTATCCGGCGGGTTGTAATCATTGAAAATAGCCAGACCAGCCATGCGGTCAGCTGCATAGATAAAGCCATCCTGCACCCAGACGGCTGAGGTATAGTCTTTGGTATTATAGGCAGCACCCAGTATCTTTTGTGGAGTGGTTGGGTCAGTGATGTTAACCATCTGGAAGCCATTTGCCCCGTCAGAGACATAGGCAATGGTTTGGGTACCATGTATCTTTACAAACACATTCTGAGCATCCGCAAAGGGAATATTTGTGGTAAGCAGAGCAGCAGCAGTCATATCCGTGCTGCTGACATCAAATCCCTCACCCACATCAATTATTTGCAACCCACCCTTTTCGTCTGCAACATAGACATATCGTTCAGATGTATTTGGATTTATCCAGAGGTCCATGGCACATCCAGGGGTATCTACTACACCAAGCTGAATGATGCCGGTTGAGCCATTTGTACCAATCCCGAAAATAGTAGCTGTACCAACAGTAATTGTAGGAAAAAAGTCATCTATTCTAAGAACCTGAAGCCCGGCATTACCAGCGGCAACATAGACATGATTGCCAACCGCATATACCCCATTGCTGCACCCGCCTGCTGGCACATCAAATCCATGCCTGTCATCCTTACCGGCATTGGGCTTTGTTGGATCTGTAATATCCACAACCTGCATCCCGCCAATGCCGCAGGCAACGAAAGCATAATTCCCAACCACATAAACATCCATTGCCCCTGGCTGAACGCCATCGTCCTTTTGCGGCTTTTTTACCCCTTGTGGGTTTCTCGGTGCCAACCCGCCTGTTTCCTTTGGTGATTTAGGGTCAGTAATATCAACAATCCTTAAACCCTCAACACCATCAGCAAGATAGGCATAGTTGCCGCGGACAAATACCCCCTGAGCCGAGCCGGACGAATCATACCCGCCAACCAGTATGGGCTTGTAGGGGTTAGAAATATCAAATATCTGCAGCCCCATTTCACCCGCAGCCACATAGGCATATTTACCAACGACAAAGACATCCTGGGCACTGCCCACGGTCGAGGTTTGAGCTGCAAGCACAGGACCCCTTGTTAATTCTCCACGAGCCTGAAATACAGCACTCCCATTCCCATCAGGCATGTTTTCATAATAGTAGAATGTCCCCTTTGAATTGCCGACAATCAAATCCATGTCGCAATCCCTGTCCCAATCAATCAGGAATGGGGCGGCATTGTGTCCAACATTAACATTTATAGTAGTATCATCGATTGTGTTTGCCTGCAGGATAAAGCCTTTATCAAACACAGGCTCCTGCTCTGTTCCAATATTTTTATAAAACCAGACATTCCCATCCTTATCGCCAATAAATAAATCATTTAATTCATCACGAATAATATGGTGTTCGCCTGAGGTAAAACCCGGGGTAGCTGTACCAAAATCAACCCAGCATGGGGCAGAGTTCCACCCTGTACCAGCAGGATCTCCATCACGACCCACATCTAATTCGCTTACCTTAATAGAACTTGTTCCGAGGATTGTAAAAACAGGAGCAGAAGCAGAAACAATATGGCAAGACACGAAGATAATGATTACAGATAATAAAAATGCTTGTTTCACTTTTCCCTCCCAAGTCCGCATACAAGCAATTGAAGCCTTAAATATTATTTTCCACAAGATATTGTATGGTTAGTAATTTATTATACAATATCCTTGCAAAAAAGTCAAGGTTTTTGTATTGTCTTTTGGTAATTTTTTTTATAACTGCTCAGATGTACTTGATGAGAAAAATGGAAAATTTGAAAAAAAAGGAAGACAGGGTGTAATATAAGAGAAAAATGGGTGGTATCCTTAAATAGCTAACTTCCTCGAACTGGATAAGTAAGCCATCCTTTTAGACTCCAAACTTGAAATTTAGGTAATCGTTCAGGCTATAACATTAAAAGTGTAAGAAGGGGGATATGGAGATATGACATGAGATATGGGGATAATAATATAATCAATGCCTTGAAATC
>JAHIZN010000049.1 GCA_018814245.1 bacterium | reverse complement strand
GAATAGAGAGATAGGGAGATAATGGAGAAAAGGGAGACACCACCGATATTTACACCCTTTGTGGCTCTTTCTCTGTAAAAGCGTATTGACTGATTTCATGTCATGTGTGAAAATGAGATAGCTGAATAGGTACAATTTTTTTATCTATCTGATATGCTTTATTATCTGTATTATTGTAATTGTGGTCAAGGTGTGTTTCATGAATCAACAACGAGTTACGACATTAGATTTAATTAATCTGCTTATTTTATATTTCCTCTGTTTGATAGTAGTTTGCCCTGTTTGCTCTGCTGAGGAAAAACTACAACTTTCTTTGCTAAAATTATCTATAGATGAGAAAATACTCCGGCCCCTTCCCTTAAAGCCTGCGGCTTCTCCTGTTGCTGCTCCCAAAAAAGAATCATCAACCATGCCCTTTCAAACCTTGCGAAATGATGCAGAAAGCTTGGTAAAACCCATGAGCATAAAAGAAAAGGAAGAGGTGTTGCCTCTAAAAGAAAGCATATCGTTTCCTGAAATTCCAGGATCAATATCTTATCAGCCTAAGTTTGAAATAAATAAGGAAAAATGGGAAGAGGTAAGAAATAGTGTGGAGAAGGCAAGGCAGATTCATACAGAAGAGAAAAGTGTTGTCAAGACAGAAACAGGGGATACAGGGGAAGTAGGCAGTGGGCAGGAGGCAGGGGACAGTGAAGGGGTTGAAAAAGCAGGGGATACGGTAGAGGTAAGGAGATTAAGGGAAAAAATTGCTCAGGAGGAAAAGAAACGATTTGAAGAGGAACAAAGGTGTATAAAGGAAGAACTCCAGAGATTGAGGGAGGGGACAAAGGATAAAAAGCAGGAAAAACAACCGGATGTGATAGTAGATGATGTGCCTGAGGTTGATGGGTTTAAGCCTCAGATAGGGGAAATGCCGGCCGTAGGGGTGGGTTCTAAACCCACCCTGTTTTTTGGGCACGAAGGTACAGAGGCACAGAGGGAGAAGGAAGTAGGAAATGGAAAATGGAAAACGGAAAATGGAAAGGGGGAAGGGCAGTCGGCAGTCAGCAGCAAACAAGAAGCAGGAGACAAGAAGCAAGAGGCAGGGGTTGGCGTGTTGCCTTCAACAGCAGTGGACAAGGAGAAAAGATTGCACCGATTCATGGATGTCCCGAAGAATATCATCAATAGACTGAAACTGCCATGGTTTAGGAAGAAGGAAGAAGCCAGTAGTCAGCAGGGGGCAGGGGGCAGTAAACAAGAAGCAGTTGACAAGAAGCAGGATACAGGGATTGGAGCGTTGCCTTTGCCAGTGGCATCCCCTGTCAGCAACATTCCCTCATCATCAGGCAAGCAGAAAGAAAGCAAAAAACAGACAGGGATATTGTACAAGCTGTTCAATAAATTGAATGCTTCCCCAGATGAACACCTTGAAACAAAAAAGGAATTGTTTAACATTGAACCTGGCAAGGGGATAACAGGGAACCTTGCTTTTGCTCAATTAAACATTAGCGGCAATAAATCCATTGCTGTCAACTGCGGTAATGCTGCATATATTGATAAGGCAAGGAGGGATAAAAAAGAGGCACCGCCTATATCCTCTACCGGCTTTAGTATTAATCAGGTATTAAATGTCAAGCTAAACGGTGTGGTTAATGACAGGATACATGTAAATGTAGATTACAACGACCAGAATGGTCAGGAACGAAGGACAGTAAATGTAGATTATAAAGGCTCGGAGACAGCTGCTATTTCTGAGGTAAACTTTGGTGATGTGAACTTGTCTGATATCTCAAGCCCAAATGCCAGATTTGTCAGTTCTAATAAACAAGTGTTTGGGGTAAGGGCAAAGGGCAAGTATAAGAAACAGTATGATGTGGCTATGGTTATGTCAAAGACAAAGGGAAAGACAACCACTCAGGTACTAAGTAAAAAGGACAGGAAAGCCACAGAAATGGCTCATACCTCATTTACTAAATATAAATATTATCAGCTTATCCCCAGACAAAAGGGGAAGAAAAATATTACTATCCAAGGGGTCTATTTGGATAATCGTATTGATAATAATGTTGAAAGAAAGATAGCCGCTACAGCAACCATTATCCCATCAATGGTTATGGTTGATGGGACAAATACTGCATGTAACGATAATTTAACTAAGTTTGAACGATTGGTCAATCAAAAGGATTATACTATTGACGAAAATGGGATATTAACCATTAATCGAAGTATAAATGAATCATATTGCCTTGGGGTTGTCTTTACCTATGGCACTCAAACATATCCGGCAACAGGATCAACGGGTTACAGCGGTGATCCAGAAAAACCCGGATCCGTTTGGATGATAAAGCCTCGTTCTGACCTTTCCGGATGGATTAATTACGACCTGTTTGAATGCAAAAATATATATGGACTCAGCGACCTCAAGGCAGGTGATATTGGGGTAGAGATAGTTGATAAACAGGGCAAAAGCTTTTTCACAAATGGAACAAATACAACATCCTATGCCCGACTCTTTGGATTGGATAATAATGCTGACGGTTTTGTAGATAGTGCCTTTATTGACTATAACCGACGGTTGCTTATCTTCCCGGATGATACCCCATTTAACCTGATAGATTCCGGGAGCACACAGACTAATGGATTTCTGAATGCTACGGCAACAGCCATGAATACGGAAACATTAATCAAGTATTCAGTCAGCCAGATGTATAAACCAAACCCTGACAGAACAATCATTAGCACAGAACCAACCTATAACATTAAATTAAGCTATAAAACCTCTGGAAGGGATGCCTACATGCTTCAGGGATGGAATATTGTTGAGAATAGTGAGCAGATACTTGTCAATGGGAAGAAAATGACCAGGGGCATAGATTATATGGTTGATTATTCGTCAGGTTTTCTGACATTCTTCACCAACCCGCCGGATAATGCTGATATCAAGGCAGAGTATGAATATGCCTCTTTTGGTGCAGAACAACAAAAGAATCTGGTTGGGGCAAGGATGCAGTACAAGCCAAATGACAACTTTTGTTTTGGTTCAACCCTTATCTATAATGGATCGCCCGGCTCTGTGGATATCCCGAAGATTAGCTCATCGCCCGAAAGCCTTCAGGTTTTTGGGGTAGATACAACTGTCAATCTTACAGCTCTGGCAAACAAGGCGTTTAAGATGAAAAAACCCTTGCCGTTTTCTATTTCTCTTGAGGGTGAGCTGGCTGCATCCCGATTGGATGTTAATACCTTTGGCTATGCCATGATTGATTCCATGGAGGGGGTCAAGGAAACGACTATTGTTTCAACCCATGAGGATAACTGGCAGATTGGCAGCCTGCCAGCAGGGACAGCAACGGCAACGAGGATCAGACTAAAGGCAGAAAACGACCATGATGGAATTACATGTCCCTACAGTGAAAAAGAAGAGATAAGATTGAAGGATAGGAATAATAAGGAGAAGCAAGAGGAAGAGGTATTGTATCTTGATTATGCCCCTAACCCCTCTCAAGGGGGGACATGGTGTACCTCTGTTGTCAGCCCGCTTTCCCGAGGGGCAGGAGCCATGGACATGCGGGAGTATACGGATATGGAACTGTGGATAAAGGGTACTGAGTCTGTAAAGATATTTGTTGACCTTGGCATAGTTTCTGAAGATGCAGATGGTACAGGCACAGTACCCATGACCGAGGATAAGAATAAGAATGGACTCCTTGATAGGGATGAGGATATAGGTTGGGAATTTCATGATGGAACACATACCGTTATGGTTGGAGCAAACAACCGTAAGATTGATACCGAGGATCTGGATGGGGATGGACAGATAAGCACCCAGAATCACTACTTTACCCTTAATCTTGATCAGGCAACAGATACCACGCAAGGGATGGGATTAAATGGATTTTCCCGATATGCAGTATCATTGGGGAAGGCAGTTATGGGTGATGGTGACCCACGCTGGGAATTGATCAAGCATGTGAGAATAAGGATTGAGGGGGGGACAACTACGATGCCGGGGCAGGTACGCATTGGCGGCGTTTCTCTGATAAAGAGCAGATGGAGTACAGGATCAATTACGACAACGACAGATGCGGCAACCATTACGGTCAGCTCATTGAACTCTCAGGATGATCCTGATAAGTATCAATCCATTAAAAATGAGCCTGACTTTGATTCCCTGTATCCAAATAAAGAGATTACTCGGGAAGAGGCTTTGGTGATAAAATACGATATCCCAAAGCAGGAAATCATTGGAACAACAACCAAAACAGCAGCCGGATTTGTCTTTCGTAAATTCAGGCAGCAAAATTATAACTATTATAGAGATATCAACTTTTGGCTAAAAAATGTCAGCGGCACAGGAACATTCTTTGTAAGGTTTGGAATTGATGAGAATAATTATATTGAGTATGCCTTTTATCTGCCTGATAATAATAGTTGGAAAAAGATAGGATTGAATGTCCTTGAGCTGAAGAATAAGATGGTTGAGATTATAAAAAGCAAGGGTACAGGCAGCATATCGTCCTTTGATTATGCAACCTCAACCAAAATCTTTAATGAACGACCGCAGGTTACCCGTATTATGGGTAAGCCTGAATTGACCAATATCCAATGGCTGGCAATGGGCATACAAAATGAAACAAATAGCTCAACCAAAGGAGAGGTCTGGATAAATGAGCTTCATCTCTCTGGAGCAGAACCAATAAGCGGTGATGCGAGGCGAATATCCATTAAAACTGCGTATCCGGGATGGGGAAGCCTAAACCTGAGCAATGAAAATATTGGAGGCGAATTTCAAAGGATAACCGATGACAAACCCAGTTATAATGATACTACCCTTAATTCTATTACGCTTGAGTTTAACAAGATAAAAATATTACCCGTTACCTGTTCATATGAGAAAAAACTTGAGCAAACAGATCCAACCAAGCTCAATGATATCTTAAGGTCAGATTTTGGATCAAAAACAACCGTGTCCAGACGCATAGGGATCAGCCTCAAGGAATTGGGCAGCCTCAAGATGGGGACAGGAGCTGTCTTATCATACCTGAAGAATAAGATGTGCTCATTGAATATTAATGCTGCTTATAACGATAATGACATTAATTCACAGAGACAGAATGATACCTCTCTTAAGAATTCATATACCATGTCCGGTGATGTGAATTACAAGTATACATTCCCGAAGAAATTCTTTAAGATTATACCCACAGGGGACTTGCTTGTTCTGTCACCTGTATACAAATATAGCCGCACCTCTAATAATGAGAAATATCCCTTTGAAACAATAAAGGATAAGGAGGATAACCGTATAACTGATGATGGCAAGCTAAGCATAGATTTTACCCCATTCAGACAAAAAGGCAAGGATAATACGCCGGGAAAGATTATCCTTTCCGGAAACTCTGATATATCCTTAATCCAAACACGAAAGCAGCTTACACAGGCTGGAACAACATCTGTTGCCAACTATCAATTGGATGACAGGAAATTTGGTGTAAATATAAAAAATGTAAAATGCGATTGCTTACCTGGTGTCTCACCAAAGCTTGAGACAGAGGTTCATTTTGATGAAAGCAATTTCCATAACGATGTAAGCGGCAAAAGATTAAAGGATTTGATCACAAGCAGCCGTTTTGTTGTTAGTGGCGATATTAAACCAAAGGAGTGGCTTAAAGCCTCACCTGCTCCCATCAGCGGGGGACTACCTGAAAAGCCAAACCTAAAATATAGGCTCGCAAGCATGGTGACTATTAGCTCGAGCTTTGAGACAAAGGTGAATGCTAATTATAGCAATGTGGATGAAGGCATCTCTATTTCTGAAGGAATGTCCAAGGCATACAAGGATTACTATAAATCCAGGCTCTTGAAAGGGATAGAGGCAGGGGAGGGAACACCTGGACTGTTGTTTGGGTCAGGCACAAATAGATCCCAATCGTCAACATCCAGAAAATTTAATCTGACAAGCAATTGGTCAATATGGAAATCCTTAGAGAAAAGCTCTCTTGGGTATGTTTATTCTGAGGAAAAGAGTCAGACAGGGGTAGGTATGCCAGCTTCAAAGAATAGTACAACCTATTGCATAGACATGTCTGTGAATGTAATTCAGGCTATACTGGACATCATGGTACCAAAAACTGTTGGCACTACCTCTCAAACCTTGCCGCCAAGGTATGCTAAATATCTTGGTTCATCCACAACCGTTGGCACCAAGATAACAAAATCTCATGAAGAGGATATGAGCCAAACACCGGTAAGGGTATCAAATAATCTTGAGTTTAATTCAAACCTGCGATCCCAAAGACTGATAGGAAGGATAAACACTACCTTTAGCATGGGCTGGGTTGATAAAACAAGTCATAAACCGAATGGATTAAGGGACTATAACCGAACCATAAGCCCTGCACTGGAGATGAGATATAAGTATGATAGTGCCAAATCAGTGGGTATGTTTGGTAAAAAACTTACCTTGAGTCGAAAGCTCAACACCACATGTACGATATCGATGAATTTTGTTCATAATGAGATTGATAGTCAGTTAAAGGAAAATAAATGGGATTTTCTTACTCGATTTTCCAATGATTATGAGCTTCAAAAAAATACCACCTCGTCCATGGGGTTTGAGATTGGATATACCCATAATGGACTTGAAGATAAAAAGGACTTCTATTACTATAAGTGGAATGCTAATGTAGCGTTTAAGTTTTAGGGATGGGAGATTTCACGCAGAGAACGCAGAGAGGAGATGACTCACGCAGAGAGAAAAAGAGAGATGATGGATGTATTGCCAATCATCATACTCCTTCTGCATCTTCGCACCTCTGTGTGAACCAGAATACTCTTCCCTCCGCGTTCTTTGCGTGAATCTCCCCCATCTGCACATTCTTCGCGTCTTCGCGTGAGCCCTTCTCTTCTCTCTGCATGAGGAAATAATGAAAATATTTGTTTCAGAAAGCGATACCAATCAAAGAATAGATGCCTTTCTTGCCTCTTATCTCAAGGTATCTCGTACCTTTGTTCAGGAGATGATAGAGGAAGGAAGGATAACTGTAGGAATGCCCCAGGGGAGTGTCTCTCCAAAGGCACATTACAGGGTAAAAAAAGGGGATTGCCTGAACATTGAATTGCCGGCTAAGAAAGAAACTCGCATTATATCAGAAAACCTGCCGCTGGATATTCTTTACGAAGATAGTTTGATAATTGTTGTTAACAAGCCAGCCGGCATGATCACTCACCCAACCCATAAGATAACGACTAACACCTTAGTTAATGCATTATTATCACACACCAAGCTATGTCAAGTAGGCTTACCGCTTCGGCCAGGTATTGTCCATCGTCTGGACAAGGAGACATCCGGGGTAATCGTGGCAGCAAAAACAAACAGAGCATACTGGCAGCTTACAGCCCAATTTCACGACCGTAAGGTATACAAGGAATATCTTGCCATAGTACATGGATGTATCCAGAAGGATGAGGGAATCATTGATGAGCCTATTGGACGATCCCAAAAAGGCGGAACAGGGATGCAGATCCGTGGACGGCTTAGCCGACCAGCAGTTACTAATTACCTCGTGGAAAAAAGGATTGGTCAGGAATATACCTTGTTAAGGGTCAGGATATATACCGGCAGAACACACCAGATTCGAGTACATCTCAAGTCTATTGGATATCCGATTGTAGGGGATAAACGCTATGGCTCAAAAAAGACATCCTTCCTTAGACAGGCACTTCATAGCCATGCCTTGGGCATCTTTCATCCAGAAACAGGGGAATGGATGCAATTTACTTCACCATTACCAAAGGATATGGAAGAGATAATAATAGAGGAGACAAGTCAGGCAGCAAGAATACAGAATACATAGATGAGGTGTTACATGAGGATTTTCTGGTTGTTTTTAATAGCAATATATAGTTGTATTGTAACTGGTTGCGTATGCAATGAAACACATTATCAAGGGGGTAAAAAAATGGCAGGTATTACGGGTAAAAATGTATTGTTCATTATTGCTTCTAATAATTTTCGGGATGAGGAGTTCCTGCAGCCGAAACAGGTTATTGAGGCAAAAGGGGGTGTAACAACTGTTGCGTCTTCCTCCCTGCATGTCTCTAAGGGTGTGCTTGGAGCAACAGTCAAACCTGATATTCTCCTCAGTGAGGCAAAAGCAGCAGATTATGATGCTATTGTCTTTGTTGGTGGTGCTGGTTCCTCAGAATATTGGAATAATCCTGTGGCACATCAGTTAGCAAAGGAATCTGCTGCCATGGGTAAGGTTGTCAGTGCCATCTGTATTGCTCCTGTAACATTAGCCAATGCCGGGCTTCTTAATGGGAAAAAGGCAACAGTGTTCCCTTCTGAAACAGAAAGACTTAAAAGACATGGTGCCATTTATACTGGTGCTGGGGTGGAAATTGATGGTAAGATAATTACAGCCAATGGTCCACAGTCTGCAACTTTGTTTGGCGAGGCAATTGTGAATAAACTGCAAACTGGGGACAGCGACGAATGACCAATATAAAATCCTTTGCTTTTTGTCTAATTTTGTGTTAAAATAGAGTATGATTCAGATTACTGTAGTGTTCTGTCAACTTTAATTCGACGCATAACAATTTGTAGGGACATCCCTGACAGAAAGTCTCCCTCCTTGTGGGTGTCCGTTAAGCAGGGACAAGCCCTGCAGCTACATTGTGATCGATTGTTGGTGTGGGAATCTTTGTAGCTGCGACCCTTGTGGTCGCTTATTGGTGGGGCAGAAACAGGGGAGGCAGCAACCTCTGTCACCCCCTGCATTCGCGGGGCAGACTTCTCCATTATCAATTATCCATTATCAATTCTCCATTATCAATTATCTGTCATCCCTTGCATTCGCAGTGGCAGGCTCTGTCCATACATAATTAACTATGCGACAATTAACAGTTGACATGACAGTAGTAACAATGTCCTAATCCATTCTATGCCATTGTCTTCAAGGAGAAATTATATGCGTGCAATAATCTTCTGGGATAACTTAGAGATTGTTGATGACTATCCAAAGCCAGTACCGCAGCCTGATGAGGCATTGATTCGGGTAAGTATGGCTGGGATATGTAATACGGATTTAGAGATACTCAAGGGCTACATGGGGTTTAAGGGGATTCTTGGACATGAGTTTGTGGGTGTGGTTGATGGGTGTGATGATATGGAATTTTGGGGCAAACGGGTGGTTGGTGAGATAAACTGCGGGTGCGGCTCATGTCAATATTGCCAGGCAGGTCAATCAAGGCATTGTCTCAACCGCAATGTTATTGGAATCGTAAAACAGGATGGAGCATTTGCTGATTACCTTATCCTTCCTATTAAAAATCTGCACATTGTTCCTGAGTCATTAAGCAATGAAGAGGCTGTATTTGTTGAGCCTCTTGCTGCTGCCCTTCAGGTATTAGAGCAGGTTGAGATTAAGATGGGTAATAGCGTGATAGTTATCGGTGATGGCAAACTCGGCTTGCTGGCTGCTCAGGTTATCAGTCAGACAGGATGTTCACTTATGGTTATTGGACACCATCCATCCAAGTTAAATATATTAAAAGAAAAGGGGATTTCTGCCATTCTGCCCTCTCAGGCAGATAGTCTTAAGGCAGATATTGTTGTCGAATGTAGTGGAAGCCCGTCTGGATTTGTCCTTGCCCAAAGGCTCATAAAACCTATGGGTAAGATAGTCATGAAGAGCACCCTTGCTGAAGATATTACCTTTAATCCTGCAAATATGGTTATCAACGAGATAACTCTCATTGGTTCAAGATGTGGACCATTTGATAAGGCATTACATTTATTGGAACAAGGTGTCATTGATGTCAGGGGATTGGTCTCTGCTGTCTACCCAATAAAGGATGGACTCAAGGCATTTGAAGCAGCAAAGGCACATGACTCATTGAAGGTATTATTGAAGATGTGAATTTAGGTAATCGTTCAGGCTATAACATTAAAAGTGTAAGAAGGGGGATATGGAGATATGACATGAGATATGGGGATAATAATATAATCAATGCCT
>JAHIZN010000394.1 GCA_018814245.1 bacterium | reverse complement strand
TGCTATGATAGTTTTCGCAGGAAATATGGGGATATTGAGAGAGAGATAATGGGATTTATAGGCTTACTCTGGAGCTATTCTGAATTCTGACTCCTGAATTCTGTATGCCTGAGTAGTTACGTTTCTTCATTTATAATTTATAATTCATAATTCATAATTATATTATGTGGAGGCAGGATGGAGATCTGGTTAGGCTTGCTAATGGTTCTTGTGTGTATAACTATTGCAGGATTTTCTTCTGGAGCAGAGATTGGATTTCTTTCTATTAATAAGGTCAGGCTTAAGAATCTGGCTGAAAAGGGAAACCACAGGGCAATTGTTGCCACAGAGATGGTCAATGATATCCCCAGATTTTTAACCGGAATGTTGGTGGGGATTAATGTTGCTATTATTATTGCCTCTTGTGTCAGCACTGCTTTGTTTGAAAAATGGGCAGTATGGGTAGAGATGGGGCTAACGATTATTATTGTTTTATTTGCAGAAATAATCCCAAAGACAATATTTCGTCATCATAGCACCAAACTGGTGTTAAGCCTTGTTTATGTAATAAGGTTGTGGTATCGATTGCTTCTTCCCTTGGTAAACCTGATTGCTATGATTATTGGACCTGTGATCAGGAGAAAGAAAAAGGAGCCATTTCTAACCAAGGAAGATTTTCGATTCCTCATGGAAGAGGGCGAAGAACACGGGGCAATAGAAGAGGAAGCAGAAGAAATGATTGGCGATGTCCTGGAGCTTTCAGAGACAAGGGTAAAAGAGGTGATGACACCTCGCACAGATATGATCTGTGTGCCGGTTGAGGCAAATATGAATGAGATATTAACCATATTTAGCCAATACCATTGCTCAAGAATTCCTGTGTATGATGAAACAATTGACAATATTATTGGTATCCTTTATATCAAGGATGTACTTAATTTCTGGGGAAAGGCAGCTGCATGGATTTCTGCTGTAGACTTGATTAGATTCCCATACTTTATCCCTGCTACAAAAAGGGTTGATGACTTGCTTGAGGAGTTTCAAAAGAAAAGGATACAGATAGCCATTGTTGTTGATGAATATGGTGGAACAGCTGGATTAGTAACACTGGAGGATGTGTTAGAGGAAATAGTTGGTGAGATTCATGATGAATATGAAACAGAAGATGCCCCTATTAAACAAAAAGATGCAAATACATTCCTGATTGACGGCTATGCAGGCATTGAAATGATAAACGAAACCATGGGGATAGATATTCCAAAGGGAGATTTTGAGACCATCTCTGGATTTATCATGGAACACCTTGGCAGAATCCCCTTTATAGACGAGTCGTTTACTTATAAAAACTTGAAAATAACCATTATTGAGGCAACCGAGAAGACTATTGAAAGGGTAAGTATAGTAGTCGAGAAGTCGGATAGTCTTGCAGCCGGATAGTCGGATAGTCTGGACTCCTCGACTACAAGGCTAATAGACTAAACCATGGAGGCATGGATGTTAAATTGCTGTTTTCTTGTTTCAAATGACAAAATTATTACTAATTATGAAGAGATAAACATAAGGGATGCCTTGAAAGATGAGGATTGCTTTTTGTGGATTGATATAGAAGACACAGATGACAATGATGTAGCTATCTTAGAAAAGTTTGGATTTCATGAGCTTTCCATTGAGGATTGTATCTTTCCGCAAAATCTGCCCAAGATAGAGGATTTTGATACATATTGTTTTATTACGGTTCATGGGATCATTCCGCGGGCAAGCATTGAGGAAGATATGCAAATGTTTGAGATAAATACCTTTTTAGGCAAAAACTTTGTGGTTACGGTTCATGAGCATCCATCTGCAGCGATAAATACAGTCAGGGAAAAGATAAGGCAAAATCCTCTTACCCTGACCAAGGGTATGGATCTTCTTCTTCATGCTATCCTTGACAGAATTGTTGATAGCTATTTTCCATTAGCAGAACAAATAGACGACCAGATAGAACAGATTGAAGAGGCTGTATTGACAGATCCAACACAAAAGAATATGGAACAGCTTCTACATCTAAAACGAGTTATCCTTTCTATGCGTAAGGTTATTCTTCCTCAGCGAACGATTATTTCTCGGCTTTCAAGAGATGACATCTCTTTTATTAAACACAAAAACCTTGTATATTTCAGGGATATTTATGACCATCTGCTCAGGATAGGGGATATGCTTGATATGTATCGGGAGCTATTAACCAATACATTAGAGGTATACATCTCTGGAACATCTACGAAGATGAATGCCATAATAAAGGTATTGACAATTATTGCAACATTTATGATGCCATTAACCTTAATCACGAGTTATTATGGGATGAATATTCCTATGCCGGAGTTTGCAGCAGGATCACATGGGCTGGTTATTGTCTGGACATTGATGATTGGGACAACTGTTGGGCTGTTTGCGTTCTTTAAGCATAAGAAGTGGATGTGAGGGAGAGAGAATTAAAAATTATGAATTATGAATTATGAATTATGAATTGAGGGGGTGGGCATTGCCCACCATACCTTAATTTTTAATTCATAATTTTTAATTGCATTTCTGGGGGGAATATGCCATTATACAAGGCAAATGCTATTGTACTACGAAGTTGGGATTTGGGTGAAAGCGACAGAATTGTCTCCCTTTATACCATGGAATTTGGAAAAATAAGGGGGGTAGCTAAGGGTGTTCGAAGAATAAGTACCAGATTTGGCTCAAGCACCCTGCCCTTTACCTGTATCAAAGTTATGTTTTATGGAAACGAGAGGAATGAGCTGAAAACAATCTCACAGACAGAGATTGTAAAATCGTTTCAAGGGATACGGGAGAGTCTGGAAGGAATATTATATGGTTCAGTTCTCTTAGAGTTGACAGAACACCTGATAAATGGTACGCACAGGGATGAAAGGATATTCAGGCTTATCCTGAAATACTTAACATGGATTGAACACGAAACAGGAGGGATTATTCTTTATTCCTTTTGTTTTAAGCTGCTTTGTATGCTTGGATTCAGACCATCATTGTCCAATTGTGTGGTTTGCCGTCAAGTGTCTCCTGTGATTGGCAATAAGGTGTGGTTTAGCCGTGAGGATGGCGGAATAATATGCCCTGCATGTTTGAGGGAAAGGCAGGAAGCAATATCCGTGCCTTGCGAAGTAATTGAATTAACAAAAAGATTAATCTCTGAAAGGGTAGAAGGATTGCAGGCATATCCTGTTTCAGCTCGATTAATGGATGAGATGAAAAGATTTACGCTTTATTTTCTTGGTCAGTATCTGGCATATCCCATGAAATCGATTGGGCTTATTGAGGAATTGCTGAGGGATGATAATCAACCAATGGAGCAGGCAGGTGGAATGATTGCTGTTGCAGCATGATTATATAGCGATATCACCATCTCAAAATAGTGGAGAGGCGGATAAAATGAGTTACCAACATAAAGATCTTGCAAATGGTAAATGGTTCGAACTTTCGTTTCCATGTCAAATGGCTAATATTGGAAGTGAGGTTAGCAGGACTATTAATTGGAAGAACAAAAATAATCCTGAATATAGCAGGCAGGCTTTTGATCGTGCCCTGGAGTTGCTACATTTAACCATTTCTGATCAAAAAAATAAAAAACGACTTAGGGAATTAACCCGTGTTCGTGAGGCTATGGCTGATTATTTTGCCTTTGATAATGAATATGGTTCTACTGATCAATTGTGGCAAAATTATTTCCTTGCCTTCAATTATTTGGCACAATTGGGCAAGTGATTGGTAGGGAAGTGAACAACCACAAGGGATTGTCTCTCTATCATCTCAATTACATTACAAACAGGGGGTATAAATGTTATGGATATTTTGTTAGTAGTTTTGCTTTCTATTATCTTGATAGTATCAGTGGTCTGGGGGTTGATGATCACCTTTTTCTGGTGGGAATTGATCCAGTTAAGAAAGGTCAGGCATTACATGTCTACCTATCCGGATAAACTGCATGAAGCCATAGAGTTTATAGAAAAGGTAGGAGATGTGAAAAATGAGCTGAAAAGGGAAACCCTGCCTGCAATTGCTGCCATCACCGGAGATGTCAGAATGCTTGGCAACGATATAAAGGCTGCCTTAAATGAACTCATCAAGCTTGCAGAATTAGCAAGAACCAAGCCTATATGGGTAGAAACAGTGATTAATGCTGTTGATGCCAGGTTTGAGGCAAGACTGAAGCAGGTGGCAGAGACGATTAAAAGGTTAAGGGAAGATTAAAATCATCACCATGATAATCTCCGCCATGATAAATCTCCACACCATGATAAATCTCCACACCATGATAAATCATGGTGCTATTCTCAGGGTGCTGTTCTCAATAAATGAGATTGAGAACAGCACCACAATTTATTGTGGTGGATTGAGGAACAATAAATGAGATTGAGAACAGCACCACAATTTATTGTGGTGGACTTATGAACAATCGACCAATTCAACCGCTTCAGCGGTTTAATAGGGGGGGCTATTATCGCTGATCTCAGGTTATTTGAAATTACATGGCTGTTGTTCATCTGTCTTGCCTCTTATTCTTTGGGTAAAACTATCATCCAACGACTTATAAGGCTTGAGATGGCATCAAGGCTGGAAAATGTCTTGTTTTGTCTTGCCCTGGGGTTTGGATGCCTTTCCTTGATTACACTGGGCATAGGAATAGCTGGTGGTTTGTATCCATGGGTATTCTGGATTCTATTGAGTGGAATAATCATCCTGTGCTGGGGAAAGAACACAAGATTGATGAAACGCTTATGCTATCATGGGCTGCAAAGGATGAACACCTCTGGCATTCAGATTCAATCGTTCAATCAAACCCCGAACCCCGAACCCCGCATTTTCTGCCACAATTCGCGATTCGCGATTCGCGGTTCGAAATTCGCGACCCAAATCTCGCATTTTCTGCCTCCCCTTTTCATCAGTCTGCCACTTGTCTTGATCCTATTTCCCTTGCTTATTCTCGTGTTTGTACCCACCATGACCTTTGATGCTATGGTCTATCATCTGGCTGTGCCGGCTAAATATATTCAGGCTCATCGCATCCATTATATCCCATACATCTGCTTTTCCAACTATTCTCTGAACATGGAGATGTTGTTTACCATGGGGTTACTGCTTGGTGGTGATACCTTAGCCAAATTTATCCACTTATCGTTTGGTCTGCTTTCTGGTGCTGGAATATTTTGTCTGGCAAAAAGATATTTTGGACAAGAAACAGCGGGCTTCAGTCTTTTAGCCTTTTTCTCAATACCGCTTGCTTGTTTTATCATGGTTCAGCCATTTAATGACCTTGGACTGGTATTTTACGAGCTAATGGCTGTTTATGCCTTTGTCAACTGGACAACCACAGGACAAAAGCCATGGCTGGTCATGTGTGCCCTGATGTGTGGGTTTGCCATGGGGGTAAAGTATACTGGTGGGATTTGTGCCGGAATACTGCTCGTGGGTGTTATTACTGTAGGGGTGGGTTCTAAACCTACCCTGATCCCTAACGGCTTGTGCCGCAAACATACGAACATTTCAAATGTTTGCCTGATGCTTTTCATCCCCTTCCTGCTTAATCTCCCTTGGTTTATCCGCTCTTTTATTTATACCGGCAATCCTGTATATCCAATGCTTTACCCCTTGTTTGGAGGCATAAACTGGAATGATTTTAACCATATGCGGTATATCCATGAGATGACCGCCGGCTATGGGCCACAGGTTGCTTGGTATCTCAAACCATTTGCTTGCATCTATCAATTGATCCTTGACTGGAAGAGCAAGGGAGTGCCGGTGTGCCCAATATTTTTACTGCTATTACCCGGCATCCTCTACCAGAGGTACTACCTCCTTATCCGCCAAAGGCTTCCTGTAGCATTTAAGTTATTGGCTGTCTATTGCTTACTATTTTTTCTTATCTGGACATATACGACTTCTGTTGACCGATTCTTTCTGCCATGTATGGGAATATTATCCATAGTAGTTGGATACATCGCTGCATCCTTACCCTTGCGTCGGACTGTAATTACTTGGGTGATACTGTGCTGTCTCTGGAATACATATCATCTTTGTCAAACAATCCGAACAAATTCATACTGGAAATGTATCAACAGAGCAGCCGGGCACCAGCTTCTTTGCGAGCGATCACCCATAGCTGATTATTATTCAGTGATTACCTACATAAACACCCATCTGCCATGCAGAAGCAAGATATTATTTATTGGGGAGGCAAGGAGTTATTATTGCCAGAAAGAGGTTCTGATCAATTCTCATCTTGACACAACGATTATTGTGGAAATGGTCAGGAAAAGCATGGATGAATATGATGTGCTTAAAAAGCTGAAACAGCAGGGGATTACGCATATCCTTTATAATCAGACAGGTGCAGACTGGTTATCGCAAAAATTTGACTATTTTCATTGGGATAATAGATCACAACAAGCGATATATCAAAGATTCATGACAAGACAGCTCATTCCCATCTATAAAAAAAAGGGGATGGTGCTGTTTAGGCTAAGTGAGGGGAAGTAGTAACTTTCAGGCAGCAAGAATACAGAATACAGAATACAGAATACAGAATACAGAATA
Source organism: bacterium (assembly GCA_018814245.1). Lineage (GTDB taxonomy): Bacteria > UBA9089 > CG2-30-40-21 > CG2-30-40-21 > CG2-30-40-21 > CG2-30-40-21. Next base: position 4,559 of record JAHIZN010000394.1, on the reverse strand, counting down.
CAGAATACAGGAGTCAGAATACAGAGAATACAGGACGAGAACACACTCTGTCTGCTCCGCAGCCACCCATTTCAAGAGGGGATTTAAGGGTGTGTCCTTTGTCTTACCCACAAATTCAAATGTCGTAGGGCAATAATACTCAGGTGCAAGAATAGTTAGGGTAGGGACAGGGGTACTACCCCCTTGTGGTCGCTTCTTGCATGTTTTGGCAGGGACAAGCCCTGCAGCTACAATAATTATATTCATCTGTGCCTGTAGCTGCGACCCTTGCGGTCGCTCATAAGCAGGAACAAGCCCTGTAGCTACAACTATTATGTCAAGTTCTTTATTGGTTTCCATGTATGTTAGAGAAATAATTGCAGCAATAATAGGGTAATTGCAACTGAGAAGAGCCGTTGACAAGGGTTGTATCGATGGATTTACATCCTTTGCAGCTCTTCCTCTTTCCACAAAGTTCCCAGAAGAACCGTAATTGTATGCATTACCCAGGTAATGCACTTCCATAGTTAGAGCAGGGACAAGGTGTGTAACCCCTTGAGAGGGAATAGGATAAGCACACAGATATGCCTCTATAATCTGGCAACCGCAATTATCAGGTCTGGTAGGGGCAGGTTCCAAACCTGCCCTTCCTAAATCAGAAGTCAGAATGAAAGAGCCTGCATCTATTCTGACTTCTGTCATTTTACATTCACGGTTCGCGACTCAATAATCTCGAAATAACTTGATAAATTCAAGGATAAATTTTAACTACTCAGCTACTAAAAGATAACTACGAAAGGCGCGAAAAACGCTAAAAATTTTGATTAACAAATTTCTTTTTTCTTGTAAACTGTTCGAAACAGTCTCCTTATTATTTATTTTTCGCGTATTTTCGCGTATTTCGTAGTTTATAGTCTTCTTTTGCGACCAATGTAGCTGATTACGATAAATTTTAACTTTGCTTTGTCTAAATCCTTAATTAATAGGGTCAACGCTGCTATGGTTAAATCCTTTTCTTCTTTCTTCGGCAGGCAGACAAGCTCTTCAATGGGTACTTCTAATGCTTGTGCAACCCTATGAAGGCTTTTTAAGGATAAATTTCGGATACCTCGCTCAGCCGCACCAATTGATGTAAAATCCATTTCCGCTTTCTCTGCGACTTGTTCTTGCGTCAATCCAAGATTATTCCTGATTTCTCTAATCCTCTTTCCTACAAGTTTTGTAATATCTTCCATCTTAACCTCGTTGATAAGGTATAATCGACAGGGAGAGGCTATGCAACGCTCTTCCCCCGAGAATTGCTGTTTTTTATTTTTTTTGCTTGACAGGGATAGCTTTTATAAGGTATAATCTTTATTAAATAGGAGATCGTAGGTGAAAATATTCCTTTAGGGCTAAAAGGTGAGGTGTAAAATCATAGGGAAGATAGTTTAGATATAGTCCAATATTCCCCCAAAAATCAAAATTCCTATCGCCATCACATCACTTCACCTACGATATAATAATATGAATATAAAAAAAATCACTACTGTTTTATGTTATCTTTCTAATAAACTTGGAGCTATCGATAAACTCAAGACAATTAAACTTCTTTATTATATTGACAAACAGCACCTTCTTGAATACGGTCGTTTTATTACGAATGATACTTATGTAAAAATGCCCTATGGTCCGGTTCCAACAAAAATACTTGATATTATTAATGAGCCTGAAATTAATCTTTTTGATGAAGACAAAAAGTATTTCAATGAGTATATTTCAATCCAATTAGATGATAGAAAGAGAACTATTACATCAAAAAAGATCCCGGATATAACTGAGTTATCGAAATCAGAAATAAAAACGATTGAGAATATCTTATCTACTTATGGTGATTATAAGGGTGGGGAGCTAATTGACATTACACATCAAGAAAAAGCTTGGCAAAATGCTGCACATAATGACAACCTGGCAATTGAGGATATGATTAGCGAACTCCCTGAAGATAAAAGAAAAAAATTATTAATATATCTTCAAGAAAATACAGAGACAAAGAAATTTTTTCACGCTTTGCAAGCATAATGGATTTCCTAAATGATTTTACCGATTCAGATTGTATTAGCAAGTCTTAAGGCTGGGGCAGTAATTAGAATGAATACTGTCTTCCCAGATGGTAGTTCAGCTATAAAAAGACTGATAGTTCTAACAAACAAAAACGAGGAGCTTGTACTGGCTCTTACCACAACTTCAAATATAAATTCACCAAAAAGGGATTATGGGAAAGAAGATATTTTTATCAAAGCAAATTCTGAAAAAGCATTTAATTTAGATACATACATTCAGTTAAATCGTGTTATACCAATTAATACTGAAAAAATAAAAATTGATTATCATCAACATGAGCTAATTATACTTGGTGAAATATCAGTTCATTTATTAGAGCAAGTATATCAATCAATAGAAAAATCTGAATTAATTGAACAAAAGTTTATAAGTCTAATTCTTGAAGAAAAAATCAAATAACTTCCAATTAATGGTAACTACTTAGTTATTGTTATTCTAATCACAAACGACTCAGTTTCATCAAATACAATAGAACGCAGATGACACAGATGAATATGATACACACAGATAATTATAAACATTAAGAAATTACTGAAAAAATTATTGAAACATTCTACAAAAAAATCTTATTTAATCATAACAATCAGCGTTATCAGCGTTCTATTTTTGGATACTGAGTAGTTACAGTTAAAGAAACAATGTCGCTTCCCTCAGATATGCGGACAGCACTTGTTGATAGGTTGCTGGAGAGCCTCAATGTTCCCACCCAAAGGAATGTTGACAGGCTTTGGGCAGAGGAAGCAGAAAGGCGAATTGAGGAGGTTCATTCAGGAAAAGTGGACACGATTCCCGGCAATCAAGTTTTTGAGGACATACGCAGGCGATTTGGAAAATGAAATATAGCTTTTATCCTTCCGCAAGAACAGTTCAAGGTTTGTTCCAATAGAATCAGGAGATAGGAAAATATGTGGAAACTAAATTGTTTTTTTGAAAAGGCAGTAAAAAAAGACACAGACAAGGAGGCGATTGAAGCCTACAAGCAGGCAATTCGTATCAAGCCTGATTTTGCCTTGGCACACTGCAATCTGGGTCTGACTTATTTACATCTTGGAGATAGTGGTTCTGCTCTGGATGAGTATAAGATTCTCAAAAATATAGATACTGATTTAGCCAACAAATTGTTTAATCTGATTCACAAGTAGACGAGAATTAATAGAGGTGTTTTGAGATGCTTGATGAGTATATAAACGACATGGAGCGTGTGCAAGCCCTGCAAAACATTCTTATTGCTAAATCTACCGGACAGGATGCCAAGAATTCAGACTATTTGGCTTTGCGAAACTACTTACTGAAAAAGGACAAATACAAAGAATTATTGCCGAGCTTCGTCCGAACGAATCGAGAGCTGGAACAGTTCTGGGCTTTTATAAAGAACAAATTCAGCACATACGCCGAGCGACGCTATTACATCTGGCAGGAGTTTTTGCCTATCCTCGATCATCTTGAAGGAAAGACACAAACACCATTAGATCAATCAACATCAAGTGTACTCAAGGTATTTGATTCAGAAGGTGTTCATGTCGCATGGCAACGCGCCCTTGAGCGGCGAACAACTGATCCCGAAGGAGCAATAACCGCTGCAAGAAGCCTGCTTGAGACAGTATGCAAACACATACTTGATGACAGAAATGTAAGTTACGACAGCAATAAAATAGAGTTACATGAATTGTATAAGCTCATCGCCAATGAACTTAATCTTTCGCCAAACCAGCACACAGAAGATGTTTTTAAGCAAATTCTTGGAGGCTGTTCTGCCGTAATAAATGGATTAGGCACATTGCGTAATCGGCTTGGTGATGCACATGGCAAAGGAAAACTGCCAGTGCGACCAGTCGCACGCCATGCCGAGCTTGCGGTAAATCTGTCAGGGGCAATGTCACTATTCTTGGTGTCTACTTTTAATGATCACAGCAAAATCTAACAAGTTGCTCCTCATGCTAAGATAAATCCAAGACTTTGGAAGTGAGTATAAGCGAGAGCGTTGCATAAGCTATATTCTTATAAAAACAAGTAGTTACAACGAAAATAGCCCTGAAATCACACGAAACCCTTAAGCTTGACAAGTATCGGTAACCGTTCAGGTGGTGCAACACATTATGACCTGTATAGTTGTAATTTAGCACGCAAAGCACAGAGACATGAAGGAAATTCAAGATTTTTTGACAGGATAACAGGATTGACAGGATAATTTATCTTGCTTATCCTGTTATCCTGTCAAAAAATTATAGGGCTGAACGATTACATATATCGTAAGTTGTTGACATACTTGACATGATGCAGAGGATAATTTCTTTCGATTTGCTAAAAATTGCCAAAATTAGCTGAATTGGAAAATTGGGGACGGGTTCAATACTGTTCGGAATGATTTGGCATGATTCTTGCTTATAATTATTTTCAATCCAACTTTATGCTAAAGCAGCATTTTACCATAAAGTTTGGATTGAGTTAAATATTAATTTAACCAGAAAATAGTCGAG
>JAHIZN010000393.1 GCA_018814245.1 bacterium | reverse complement strand
TGTGATATTTATGCCCTAAATAGGTTGACCAGAAAAACCTGTTTCTCTGGTTTTGAATATGGAATATGACAAATATCACTCACTGGTGAATGTAGTGGATAAAAACATCAATATCGCATTTGTTCACCGAGAATTGCTGTTATAGTAGGGACGAAAGAGAGCTCCTCTGACAGGTTTATCCCATTGCATTCACAGGCTCTGCGAATGCAATGGGGCAGGCTCTGTCCGTTGCTTGATTGGCTGCTCAAACAACGGACAACCGCAAGAGGAAAGCAACCTCCCTGACTATATACATGTCCGACCGTAGGGGCAATTCATGAATTGCCCCTACAACAGGCGGCAGGTTTGTCACTACATCCTAACTATCCGACACTTGAGAGTTTACATGACAGTAGTGCTGTTTTAGCATGGTGCAAAATGTCAGCGATAACAAGAAGAGGAAGAACCACAAAGGGTGTAAACATTGATGGGAAAATATTGCAACGAAAGCTGTCTGAGTAATTTCCCCCATTTCTTCAGATTCGCAATTCGAGATTCGAGATTCGCAATCATTTCATATTTCCATTGCTTGTCTTCGTATCTCTTCTGCTACCCTTTGATCCAGTTCCAATGCCGAATGATGCCCTAACTTCTTCAATCTCTGATTCATGGCTGCTACCTCAACAATTACCGAAATATTTCTGCCGGGTTTAACCGGGATAATTACCATAGGCAAGGTTACATCCAGCCTCTCTTCTGTCAGGCTTTCAATTCCAAGCCGTTCTATCTTCTTTGTCTTTCCCCATGTCTCAAGCCTGATAATTAACTCTATCTCTTTATGGTGGCATACTGCAGCTATGCCAAACATTTCCCGAATATTGATAACTCCAAGTCCCCGCACCTCCATATGGTACTTTATCATCTCCGGAGCTGAACCAATAAGACTGTTGCCAAGCCGCTTAACCTTTACCACATCATCAGCAATCAATCGATGACCTCGCTCAATCAAATCCAGGGCACATTCACTCTTCCCTACCCCGGTTTCTCCCATAATCAGCACACCAACCCCATAAATATCAACTAATCCACCTGCAATACTCTCTTCCGGAGCAAATATCCTTTCTAAATAAAGAGACAATAATGTGGTAAATATCCCTGTAGATAATTGCGTGCGAAGAATTGGGACATGATATTCATTTGCCATGTCCAACAAATCTGTTGGCAACTGCATTCCCCAGGTAATAATGAAACACGGAATATCAAACTCAAAGATCTTCTTTAATATCTCCCGCCTTGCCCATGGATCAAGACCATCAATATAAGATGTCTCTCCCTTTCCAAGAACCTGGATTCTTCTTGCACCGAAAAAGGTAAAATATCCAGCCAATGCCAACCCAGGACGATTAATATCTGTAGTAACTATCTCTTTTTGTAATCCCTCATGACCAGCTATTACATCCAATCTTATCCCTAATGTTTCATCCTTTATCATATTCTCAATAGTTAAACTTGACATAATTACACCATTTATTAGTCCGCACATGCCAGTAGTAAGTGCAACACTATTTCTGTTAGATTACCAACTGATAATTGGGGATAGTGACCTATATCGTGTCAATCTCATTTACAGAGGGAAAGAACCACAAAGGGTGTAACCCCTTAAGATGCAACCTCTTGTCAATAGTTCTTCTCATTTGCAATTATCTTATTATCGCTCGCAATTATTTCTCTTAAGTGCTTACACCCTTTGTGGTTCTTCTCCTTTCTGTTGCACTTGCTACTGGCTAACAAAGGCGAATAGTCAGGAAGTCTAATGGTCTGGATTCTCTGACTACAAGACGCTACTGCTATTCCAACCGCTTAGCCTCTTCTGTCTTAAGAATTTCCAGCATAGATTCTGCATCCTTTGCCTTTTTAAGCAATTCCCGAATATAGTGATGTTTCAATAATCTGGATATTCGAGCTAATGCCTTTATATGGAGACTGGAACCTTCTCCAGAGGCAATTAACAAGAAAAACAAATGAACCGGTACACCATCAGCTGCACCGAATTCAATACCCTGCACAGACCTGCCAAATGCTACAACAATGATTGGATTATCCATATCAATACCTTGCATAGATTTATTAAATGTCTCATCAATATTATTGACTTTATCTGATTTGGCATGAGGTATAGCCACTCCATGCCCAATACCTGTAGTCATCATATCTTCTCTGGCAAGAACTGCAGCAATTACCTTGTCTCTTTGTGTAATCTTTTCTGTCTTAATCAACAGATCTACCAACTCTTCAATAACTCCATTCTTATCCTTAGCCTTTAAGTCAGCCTCCACTACATCAATACTCAACATGTCAGATAATTTCATTTCAAGAAAACTCCTTTATCCTATTCCTGCGATTATGACTCTAATAACTTAAACCTTCCATTACCACAACCATAAAGTACACTTACCCTGCTGGTTTCCTGATTAATAAAAGCACAAAAAGCCGCTTTTGTGGTTTCAAGGTTGATGATTGCCTCTTCTATAGAAATAGGCTTACCATCAATCTTCCTGCGGCTAATAATCTTTTCTTCCAGCTCTTCAATAATCTCAATTTCCTCAATCTCTTCTATCATACAAGCCGTTGTCTTTCGTGCCTTAATCTTCTCACGATGCTTTTTAAGCTGGCTTTCCATCTTGTCAACAGACTTATCTATTGACTCATACATATCCGCAGTAGTTTCCTTGCTATTCAAGGAACAACCTGCACCATTAAGCGTTATTTCCACACTTTGCCCCTTCTTTTCCACCTCCATAATCACATGAACATCAAAAAGACCATCAGAATACTTTCTAAGTTTCTCTACCTTTTTTTCTGCATAAGTACGAATCGCCTCTGTAATCTCAATATGCCTTCCTGTAACTGTTAACTGCAAAAGTATCACACTCCTTTTTTGTAAACATTCATACAGCGTAATCGTTCAGCTTTTCAAGCAGCCAGCCTTCAGCACATCATTCTCCGCCACTGCCAGCAAAGGATGCAAGACATTATTAATTGCGAATCTCGAATCTCGAATCTGTTACATTTCTGCAGATTCGCAATCCGCAATTCGAGATTCGCGATTTAAGAAATTTACCTTGATATTATGATTGGAGTTTAGGCTTTAGCCTTTCATTGCTTAAGCTTTTGGCTGAACGCTTACGATAATATCATACTATCCCCCTCTTGTCAACTCTTTTATTATTACATCTTGAATTTTTCTCCAAGATAGACCTTTTTTGCTACAGGATCATTAACCAACTCATCCGATGCCCCGGATAAGAGTACCGTACCATCATAAATAATATAAGAACGATCTGTTATCTGGAGTGTTTCGCGGACATTATGATCTGTAATCAATACGCCCATACCCTTGCTCTTAAGCCTGCCAATTATATGTTGTATTTCCGAGACCGCAATCGGGTCAATCCCAACAAACGGCTCATCTAATAATAAAAACTGAGGCTGTGTCACAAGTAATCTGGCAATCTCACATCTTCGCCTTTCCCCTCCGGAGAGGGTATCACCCTTTTGTTTAGCGATATGTTCAATATTGAATTCTTTCAATAAGGCATCACACCCTTCTTCCTGCTGTTTTCGGGAAAGACGCATTGTTTCAAGAATAGCCATCAGGTTTTGTTCAACTGTAAGACCACGAAATATGGATGCCTCCTGCGGCAAATAGCCAATACCTGCCTGTGCCCGCCTGTACATGGGGAATGCGGTAATATCCTGTTCATCAATCCATATATGCCCTGAATCTGGCGGGATCATACCAACGGTCATATAGAATATGGTTGTCTTGCCAGCACCGTTTGGTCCAAGCAAACCAACAACCTCACCAGCATTTACCGTTAATTCTACCCCTTTAACCACATGGCGTTTTCCATACTGTTTGGTTAATCCTTCTGCCCTCAAAACAGCCATTGTATTGTTTTCCTCTATTTGCTTATGTAGTAATCGTTCAGGCTATATTTTAAGATGTGTAAGAAAGGAGAAAGGGTGAAGATGGAGAAAAGGAGAAAAAAAAATAATAAATTCTCCAATTCTCCCCTCTCCCCATTTCTCCTTATCTTATCTTCTGGCTGAACGATTACAAAACAAGGGCGAGGCAGACATGCCTCGCCCATCATATGATTTTCAAGCCCTTAGAAAAGCCCCATGACCTCTCCGGTCTCCACATCCACATCTACCCTTCTGAATGCCGGGTTAGAGCTTGTCCCGGGCATCAGGCTGATAGTGCCTGTGCAAGGACAGAGGAACTTTGCCCCTGCAAATATCAGGAGATCCCGTACAGGCAATGTCCAACCCTTGGGTGTACCCTTTAATGTTGGATCATGGCTGAGACTCAGGTGAGTCTTGACCATCATAGTTGCAAAGTCTTTCATCTCAGGATTATTTTCTGCCTCTTTTGCCTTTGCCTCTGCCTCGGGTGTCCACGAGACCCCATCTGCACCGTAGATCTCTTTAGCAATCAGATTGACCCTTTCACGAAGCGGCATCTCCAATGGATAAAGGTACTTAAAGTCAGCCTTTTCCTTGCAGGCATCCATAACTGCATCTGCCAGCTCAAGGGCACCATCCCCGCCCCTCAACCAATGCTCAGAAAGGGCACAACGGGTTCCTGTCTCTTCAACAAATCGGCGGATCAGATTAACCTCTTCCTTGGTATCTGTATAGAAGCTGTTGATACAGACTACAGGCACTGCCCCTGATTTTTTCACATTAGTTACATGATGCAGCAGGTTCAGGATTCCCCTTTCAAGCAATCCCAGATTTTCCTTTGTATATTCCTCTGGAAGCGGCAGTCCAGGAACGACCTTAGGTCCTCCGCCGTGCATCTTTAATGCCCTTACAGTGGCTACAACGACAACAGTATTAGGGGTAAGTCCGCCAAGACGGCACTTTACATTCCAGAATTTTTCAAAACCTATATCAGCACCAAAGCCGCTCTCTGTCACATGATAATCAAACATCTTCAAGCCAATGCGGTCAGCAATGATAGACGACTGACCAATGGCAATGTTGGCAAATGGACCGGCATGTACCAGACATGGCTGATATTCTGCGGTACACATCAAGGTAGGATTAATGGTATTTCTCATCCATGCACACATGGCGCCATCTACCTGTAAATCACCGGTGGTCACAGGCTTTCCACTCCTGTCATAACCCACAATGATTTTACCTAACCGCTGGCGCAAATCTTTCAGATCCCGGGCAATAGCAAGGATAGCCATAAGCTCGGAGCTTACCGCAATCCCAAACTTTGACTCCATCATAAATCCATCTTTTTTGCCGCCAAGCCCGATAATAATATGCCTGAGAGACTGAACACAGTAATCAATTATCCAGCCCATTTCTACCCTTCTGGGATCAACATCCAAGCGGCGCATATTTGTCCGTTTCAGAAGCTCTTCATCTGAGTAGTTTGACTCATGCTGCATCCTTGAGGTCAGGGCAACCATGGCCAGATTATGAGCATTAATAATGGCATCAATATCGCCAGTCAGCCCTAACGAAAACTCGGTCATGGGGATAAGCAGGGCATTACCGCCGCCTGCAGCAGTACCCTTGATATTCATTGTAGGACCGCCGGATGGCTGACGGATAGCTCCACCAACATTCATCCCCCTTTTACCCAGACCCTCCATTAAACCCATGGTGGTGGTTGTCTTTCCCTCTCCAAGGGGTGTAGGTGTAATAGCCGTAACATCGATATAGTTACCATCAGGCTTATCCTTAAGCCTCTCCATAATCTTCAGAAAATCTAATTTACTTATCCTTCCATAAGGGATAAGCTCATCCTTCTGTAGCCCTAACTTTTCCTTCCATTCTTCAGGGGCAGGCATATTCTTTTCTGCCTCCCTTGCAATCTGCCAGTCCTGCATTGTTATTGCATCATAAGCCATACTTCACAACCTCCTCGTATA
>JAHIZN010000392.1 GCA_018814245.1 bacterium | reverse complement strand
TTGACTAAGTGCTTAGATTTTATACAGCAAAGGAGTATTTTTGAAGAAGTAAGTCTTCGTAGACAGGCTATGGTTCTTTTCAGAGATGCTTAGTGGTAGGTAGGACAAGTTTCTATTTTTTATTATGTAACAGCCTGTCGACCTAATGTAACATTTAGCTCCCACTATGGTTTGGAAGGAAAGGATTTTTTCCCGGATCAAGAAAACTGGTCTGTAGAAGTAAAAATTAGTCTTTCTTTATTTGATGGCTTTGCTACTAAGGCACAAATAGTACAGGCTGAATCAGGATTGGAGAGGATAAAGAATGACCAGAAACAGGTGGTTAATGACATTTGTATAGAGGTAAGAGAATCATATCTGAATTTATTGGAGGCAGAAGAAGAAGTAAACACAATGAAGATAACAGTAACTCAGGCAGAAGAGAATTTTCGTATTCTGGAAGGGAAGTATCAGGAAGGGATGGCAACAAATACAGAGGTATTAGATGCACAATTACTATTATACAGCTCCAGATTAAGCTATTATCGATCTCTATTTGATTATGAACTGGTAATGGCAACGCTTGATAAGGCTGTGGGTAATCTGAGATTGTAAAGTCAAATTTGGAGGTGGAGGGTGTTCACACAGAGGGTTCTGCTCTCTCTGTTAAGAAAATTTTCTCCATAGGCGAAAGGGAAAAAATGAAAATGAATATTATCTTAATAATTATTTCAACAATTGTAATTCTTTTTGCAGGTATGTATATATGGTGGAGATTTTATTACTTCTTTCGTGACCCCGAAAGAAAGATTCCTGCAGGGGACAATATAGTCTCTCCAGCAGATGGAACTATCGTTTATGTAAAGGAGATAAATGAAGGTCAGATACCCATGTCTGTGAAAAAGGGAAAAGAAATTAGATTGGAAGAGATTGCTAATATTCAGCATAATCGATTCAATAAAGGTTATATTATAGGAATTTTTATGTCTCCCTTGATCCTATCACGAAGATGTGGGAGTACATAGAAAAGAAGTACCCTATCTTCTATCTCAATCTATCGCGGGCAATTAACGAAAGTTCTATCCGATATTGGTGCGAAAGCGTCAAATCTCTAAAAAAATACCTTGAGAAACTGACCGGAAATGAGATAAATGAAGAAAAATTAAAGGAGATAGTTAAGCAAGAAGCCCAGATTCGCGAAAAATTGGTTGCACTTCGCCTTGGTGCCCTTAGAAAGGCAGAAACTCCCCTCAAGGCATCGGACATGCTTCAACTGCTCTCATTAAGACAATGCTTAGGGCAACAGGAGTATCTCAATCTGCTTGAGGAGATATCCTCAGATTATGGGTGTTCTATTCCTGAGAAAGAAGATAGCGAAAAGCCTATTTTCTATCTTTTAGGGCTATTATTCATGGAAGAGTCTCCAAAAGTTTTATCAGATGAAATTGTTACAGGTTCAGATATACTCAAGCATATTGAAAAGAGTGACATCAAGACAATCGAAGACCCATGGTCAGAGATATTAACTCAAGATTCATATGAAGTGCCGGATGGTAAGAGTGCCTTAGAATGGGTAGGGGAGAACTCCTATCTAAGACCAAAACATCCCTGTCTGGCTCCTAATGCAGCCAAGATAGATGAAAATCAGGCTTTAGCTAAAAAGTTCGGCGTAAAAGGGGTCATCTACTTCAATTATAAAGGTTGTCGGGTTTCTCTTATGGAATCAAGGTTAAATGAGTATATGTTCGATGCAGAGGGGATTCCATATTTACATCTTCAGGTAAGTGGGAAAATTGGAGATGTTGATAATATCCATGTCGCTACTGAAAGCTTTATAATGGCTAATTGTAAGTAGACTTAAGGAGGTAAAAAAAATGGTTAAAACACAAAGATGCGAGTTAGAAAGCATAGAGAGATTTAAGCAGATGTTTGATGAGCGTAAAGATGAGCTGATTGAGTTTAGCAAGAATGGAGGAAGAATATTCTGTTACAATTGCCTTTTACCAAAGGTAGTCATTCATGCTGGTGGAGGACAGGTAGTAAAGTTATTGGGAATGATGAATCTTTATGGAGCTGAAGGAACGGTGGTAGATGAGTATCTTCCTCATGGAAGTGAAGAGTTTTGCACACTAATCAAGTATACATTTGGCACAGGGATTAAGAAGCCTCATCCGGAAGGAATGAAGGTTACCGATACAGCTACCTGTTCT
>JAHIZN010000391.1 GCA_018814245.1 bacterium | reverse complement strand
TTGACTAAGTGCTTAGATTTTATACAGCAAAGGAGTATTTTTGAAGAAGTAAGTCTTCGTAGACAGGCTATGGTTCTTTTCAGAGATGCTTAGTGGTAGGTAGGACAAGTTTCTATTTTTTATTATGTAACAGCCTGTCGATATTAAGCTGGTTGGAATTGCCAGAAGTGGGGCTAAAGACTATGATTCAGTATTTGTAAAACTTCCACTTAGCGTAGTTCAGCGGCTTTTTCTTACCACTGAGGTAGAGAAAATAGTGCTGCTTTTAGATAAAACAGAACATACGCAAGAGGTAACACAACAGCTTAATCTTCTTTTTAAGGAAAAGGGATTGGATTTGGAACTCAAAACATGGAGTGAGCTGGCACCATTTTATCAGGCGGTAGTCAGGTTATATAATGGAATGTTTGGGGTAGTAAAGGTTATTATTGCTATTCTTGTTCTCTTTAGTATAGCTAATACCATGACGATGTCTGTTTTTGAACGAGTAAAAGAGATAGGGACACTCAGGGCAATTGGGACAAAGAAAAGTGGTATTCTAAAGCTTTTTCTCTGGGAGGGTTTTTTGATTGGGATAATAGGTGCTGTGCTGGGGATAATAACCGGAATTCTGGTTGCCCAGGGGATAAATCTCTGCGGTGGAATTTATATCTCTCCACCGCCAGGCATGACCACAGGGTATAATGCCCTTATCCTTATTGTACCAGGGGTGCTATTGTACTCTTTCCTTTCTACCGTAGTAATTTCTACTATCTCAAGCCTTTATCCTGCCCTGCGGGCTACAAGATTGAGTATAGTGGAATCTTTAGGACATAATTAAGTAACCGTTCAGGCTATATTTTAAGATGTGTAAGAAAGGAGAAAGGGGGAAGGTGGGGAAATGGAGAGAAAAATAATAAATTCTCCAATTCTCCCCTTTCCCCATTTCTCCTTATCTTATACTACCTGAACGATTACAATTAAAATGAGGTGAACTGATGAGTAAGGTTGTTTTCTTGTTTCTGATTTTAATAACTTCTGATACATTTGCTCTTTCCTCAGAAGAAATACTAAAAAAGATTGATCAAATAAGGGCACCAGGTGATACCTTTGTTTTTGACCTGAAAATTACCTATAAAAAAGAAGGCAAAGAGGATATTATTCAAAAATTTGCTGTTCGGGTAAAGGATGCAGATAAAAGTCTGGTGAAATTCACCTATCCGGCAAACAATAAAGGACGCCTTTTCCTGATGGTTGGTAATAATATGTGGATATATATTCCTGATACCCGCAGACCTATCAGAATTTCCCCTCAACAACGCTTATTGGGTCAAATCTCTAACGGGGATGTTGCCAGAGTAGTCTATTCGCTGGATTATAATGCAAAATTATTGGAAAAGGAAAAGATCGCTGAAAGGGAATATATTAAACTTGAACTAACAGCTAAAACAAAAGAAGCAACCTATAGTAAAATCCTTCTCTGGACTGATACGGAAAACTTTGAACCACAAAAGGCTGAATTTTATACCGTCTCAGGTAAGATGCTAAAGACTGCTTTTTATAAGGGTTATGCTAATGTTCTGGGAAGGAAAAGACCATTAATTATGGAAATTCATGATGAGTTGTGCAAGGGAGAATATTCGATAATTGAATATAGTAATATGAAGGTAGATGATACGCCTAAGGCTTTCTTTCAGAAAACCTATTTGAAACATATCAGGTAAAAGGACAATCTTGTGAAAAAAATAGTACTGATTGCTATATTAGTTTTGACTACATTTCCGTTTCAGGCAAATGCCTCTATGAGTGATGCAACCCTTGAATTTCAGGGAGTATTTGTTAATCAAACAACCCATAATCAACTAAATGGGAATACCCTGTTAAATCAGTCTAATCTTGGAACATTACCTGAGTGGGAAAATAAACTTTACAATGATTCTTCCATTAACCTGACATATAAAGAATGGCTTAAACTAATGCTTAAAACCCGACCTACATGGACTATTAATAATGAGGAACGAGGAAGTTTCAGGAATTTTGTAGATGATGCGTATATGGATATAAAGATTAGAGATACATCTTTTCTTACTATTGGCAGGGAAAATCTTCAGGAGGGAGTAGGGTTAATCTATAATCCGACAAATTTTCTATCTGAGGGAAAAGCCGTGGATTACTCTCAACGGGAAGAAGAACGAAAGAAGAATAGAGAGGGGAATTATTTGCTAAGATTTGAATCTATCAAAGAGAAACAAACCTTTTCCTTCCTTATTGCTCCAAAGATTGGAAATTTACAGGAAGAATACCCGCGGCAACAATTGAGGTTATATTCCCTGATGGGTGATACAGATGCTTCTCTCTCCTATTTTCATGGGAAACAGGAGAAGTTAGGGCTTAATCTTTCAGGTGTAGTTGGAAACAATATTGAACTTCATACAGAAATTGCTTTAGGCAAGGGAAGTGACCGCAGGTTTTTGAGGAAAAAAAGTGAGATTGGTCCGCCTGACTCAGGTATTTACGAATATGAAACCTATGACCCTTTGGATAAAGAAAAGACTTTTCTAAGGGCACTAATGGGTGGACACTATACATGGACTAACAAGACAAATCTTATCATCGAATATTTTTTTAATCAGGACGGCTATAGCCAATCAGAATGGAATGAGTTCATAGAGATGGTAAAGGATGCAGACTCTAAACTTAAAAACCCTCCTATTGGCTTTACAGAAGGCATTTTCAAAGAGAATCTGCGGCTTGCCAATTCCCTTATGACTTATCGGTCATTACGCAAGAACTATTTTTTCTTCAGGTTGAGCAATCCAGAGATTTTTGATTGCTATGACAGCCAGTTATCTGTACTCTTGGATGTTGATGATAAAAGTTGCGTAGTTATGCCTTCGGTTGATTATAATGGAGTTAAGAATATAGTTATTAGATTTGGAATTAATTGGTTTAGTGGAGATTCTCAGTCTGAGTTTGGGTTGGTCCCTCAGAATACAGAACTTCAGCTGGAGGCAAGATACTTCTTTTAGGAGGTAATAGATGGGAATGGTGCAAGATATGGTGGCAATAGTTACAGGAGCATCAAGAGGGATAGGGAGGGCTATAGCCCTCAAACTCGCAAAATAGGGAGCCAGGGTAGTTGTTAATTACAGCCGGAGTGACCGTGAAGCAGAGGAAGTCAAGGAGAAGATGTCACAATTGGGAGCAGACTATCTAATAATTAAAGGATCAGTAGCTGACCGGACATTTGTGAAAGAGATGGTAGATGAGACAAAGAAAAAATGGAAAAGAATAGATATTTTAGTAAATAATGCCGGAATCATAAAGGATCGACCAATCCTCCTTATGCCGGAGAAAGATTGGGATGATGTGCTTAATGTAAACCTGAAGAGTATGTATTACACCGGCAAAGATGTGCTAAGTACAATGATTGCTCAGAAATGGGGAAGAATTATCAATATTTCATCCCTTACTGCCATAGCCGGCAGAGAATCTCAAACTAATTATGGAGCGGCTAAGGCAGGGGTGATTGGATTTACTAAATGTCTGGCTCGAGAGGTAGCTCCATATTCTGTGCTTGTAAATTGTATTGTAGCTGGGTTGATTGATACTCAGATGACCAAGAAATTGCCGAGAGATATTTTAGCCCAATTAAAAGGGTTAATCCCTCTGGGACGATTGGGAGAGCCCGAAGAAGTGGCTAATGTAGTGCTATTTTTAAGTTCTGACCTATGCTCATATATGACCGGAGCAGTCTTAAATGTGAGCGGTGGAGAATACATGTAAAAGGAGGAAGATATGGAAAGAGAGGAGATAAAAGAAAAAATTGCTAAAAGAAAAGATATTTTGGAAAGGGTTAAAAAAATATTAATTGAGAGATTGTCATTACCATTAGAACCAAATGAAATCACTGAGGATTCTGCTTTGTTTGGTCTTGGATTGGGATTGGATTCAGTAGATGCGTTAGAGATTGTAGTTGGGGTAGAGCAAGAATTTGATATTTCTATTACTGATGAAGATATGCAGGTCTTTCGCTCTGTTAATACCATCGTAGATTTTATAACGGAAAAGATGGAAGAAAAAAAGAAAGAATCTGAACATAAGGAGGAGAATCATGAGTAAAAACATTTTATATAATCATCACATTGATTCAGAGACTAATCTAAAAATTTGTGGAGAAGGGGAAATGCATGGAGAATCTACAGGCAGTAAAGAAGAATATCAGGCAGTTAGAGAAAGGATAGGTTTATTTGATCTTTCTTGCATTACCATGATTAAAATTACCGGGGAAAACTCTCTGGAATTTCTGGAAGAGCTTTGCACTGGGAATGTTTCTGCTATGTCGGAAGGAAAGATTATAAATACGCTTCTTTGCAATGAAGATGGAAAGATTATAGCCATAATCTGGCTTTTAAGGGATGAGGAATGCTTTTTTATTCATTCTGATGCTGAAAAGAAAAAGGTTATATGGGACTGGCTCAACCAACATTCCAAAAAATATCAGGAGGGAAAAGTAAAATTAGAAGATCTTTGTGAATCATTCAAATGCCTTTCAGTAATTGGGACTAAGGCAATAGAAATTCCTAAAAGGCTGGTTAGTGAAGATACTATCGGTCTCCCTTATCTTGGATTTGAACATGGTAAGATAGAGGACGAGATAGACTGTCTTCTTTGTCGCTATGGCTATACAGGTGAATATGAATATAGATTTATTATCCCTCATGAATCTCTTGAGAAAGCATGGCATAAGATTGAGGAGACAGGTAAAGAAGAGGGGATTATTAGGTGTGGATTAGGTGTATTAGATATTCTTATGCTTGAGATGAAGTCAGTGAATCAAAATCGTGATATTTTGGAAGACACCACCCCTCTTCAGGCAGGTCTGCATTGGATGATATATTTCAGGAAAGAAGCCTTTGTTGGAAAAGAAGCTATATTTGAAGAGAAAGAAAAAGGTGTTTCCAGTAAACTCATTACCATAACTTTAGAAGATGGGAAACCCTTAAAAGAAAACTCGCAGATTTTTCTGGATTCAGAAAAGATAGGGTTCATAATTCATTCAGGATATTCTCCCACCCTAAAAAAAGAGATTGGACTGGCTTATATTGAGAGTGCATATGCTTGGGTAGGATTAGAATTTGAAGCTGAAACTATTATAGATGAAAAAAGAAAGCTAAAGACTGTATCTGCTCCTTTATTCATTACTAAGACTGTTATTGCGGCTCAAGAGGGATAGAGAATCTATGTTAGAGAGAATTCTTGAAAAAGAAGGGATGATGAATCCACAGGAAGTAAAGGAATATAATCTTTTATCTCGGAGATACCTTACCAGATTAGGATATGACAAGGTAATAAATTCTCTTTATAATAGTGGGAGATTAGAAGGGAAAGTAATTGACCTAGGTACAGGAAGTGGTTGGTTGGCGATTGAATTGGCAAAGAGAAATAGAGATTACCAAATTGTAGGAGTTGATTTGTCACAAGAGATGCTTACCCTTGCGAAACAGAATGTAAGCACTTCTTTAAATAATTATTCCAATCTCAGTTTTATTAAGTCGGATGTAAAGAGTCTTCCTTTTAAAGATGATTCATTTGATGTAGCCGTAAGTTATGCCTCTTTGCATCATTGGGGCGGTAATTTATTAGAGATATTTGAAGAGATACAACGAGTAGTAAAAAATGATGGGTTGGTAATTATTCATGATCTTAAAAGAGATGAGAAAAATTTACTTTTTCTTAAGACTATTCCGTCAAAAATCATGAGAAAGCTTCTGGAAGCATCAGTAATGGCATCCTATATCCCATCTGAAATAAGAGAGATATTAAGGAGAGATCCAATTACAAGCCAGTGGCAGGCAATAGAAAGTACTATGGGGTTAGGAATAGAAGGAAGGGTGAAGAAGAGAAGGATATGAACGATAAAAAATCAACTATGACCAATGAACACATAGCAAATCTACAAATAAAACAAGACGAAATAACTATGATTGAATCTTTTGCACCATTAATTTTACTAATCAGTATCTGCATCTTCCCTATTCATATTTTATTTCTTATCGGTTTATTTCTTTATAGCTTGTTATTTATAATGGAGGTATATCTAAAAAGACTAACTCCAGTATGTATTCTTATTCTTTCTATATTTCTTTTATTATCTGTATTGTACTTCATATTCCATCAAGAATGGTGCATCTTTTATGCTGGTTCTTTTTTTTATTTCCCACTTGCACTTATGTCCATAGTTCTATTAGCTGCAAAAAGACCCTTTACTATCTATTATTCTGGTGGAAAAGGGATGCTCTCACTCCATTATACGATTTCGATAATGTGGGCAATAATATATGTAATGTCTGCAATAGGGAGTATAGTCTTGATACCTGATCCATCGTTTGTTTGTCTTCCGCTTTCCCTTATAATTATTGGTAGCATAGGAACGGTTATCATGAATCTATTCTATTTTGGACCATTATATAATCGAAAGGATATATTTAATATCAGTCAATACTGTTTTAAGGAAGTAGGGGATTCAGATCAAAGTTGTGAGGATTTTTATTCTTTGTCTTCTCAAGAAATATGGAGTACTATAATTCATTCTACACAAAAAACTGTACAAAGTCGGGATGAATTAAAAAAGACCATGCAATCTGCTGATAAAGGTTACGAGGGACAGATAGTACGGTTTGTTGCTTACCATAATAATATGCCTATAGGGACTATATTTTGCGTAATAGATGGTCATTCAGGTCTGCCAATAGAACGGGATACTAAATTAAATATGGACCATTTACGGAAGATAGGACGAATTATGGAAGTTGGACATTTTACCATAAAATCTGCCTTTCGTTTCAAGCCGGATATTTTTATAGGACTATTTAAGGCTGCTATAGATATTGCCGTAGAACGAGATGTTGTATTTTTACTCAATTGTCCTTATGAAGATTCTATAAGCATGTATCAAAAACTTGGTTTTATGAAAATATCTACAAAACCTATTTCAGATACAATTATAGGTGCTACTGTCTGTGCTTTAGCTCTAAATCTTGGGGGAATGGTTACTTATCATGAGAATTTTCTTGATACCGGTAAACAAATAAACTCATTACTTAATCCATTTTTGACAGCACGTTATTATAAACGGCAAATAATTAAGAATATTTTTAGAAAAAGCAATAAAAAACAATATAATTTCAAAATAGAACAACTTGTAACACAAGTTGATATATAAGAATAGAAGGAGGAAACAGATGAATATTAACAAAATGGTATTTCTCGTAATGGTGTTTCTTTTGTGCTTCTCATCTACAACATTTGCAGATGAGAAACTTTCTAATGAGTTATTAGTTGAGTATGGACCACTTTTACAATCAGCTTTAACTGAACTTAAACATAGCCCAGAAGATTCAGAAATCCTGAAGGAAGTAGGGAAACTTTATTTTTATATTGGGGATGAATCGGCAGATAGACATTCGACCTCAAAGGCAATAAAGCTATTCCAAAAGATATTAGAGAAAGAGCCTCGTAATGCTGAGATAAAAGCATACCTTGGCTCAGCATATACACTAAAGGCAAGAGATTTCCCAATGAAAACCATTCTCTCCCTCACACCATTGGGATATATTCGATTATATTATGTAAATAAGGGTATCCAAGAAATGGATGCTGCCGTAGAAATAGAAGATTCGAATCCCTTTGTTCGTATTGTAAGAGGAATAACTTCTTACAATCTTCCAGAAATATTTGGACAGCTTGAAAAGGGTATCAATGACTTTTCTCTTCTTATATCATGGATAGAAAACCCATCCTTAAATAAAGATTACAAGGAACTTTTTACGGATGAAAGTTTTATAACTATTGTTTTTTATCATACAGGAGAGGCATATCTCAAGAGTAAAAATTTGGAAAAAGCAACTCTATTTTTTGAAAAGGTTTTATCTGTTAAACAGAATACGCCTTATAGAAAAGCAGCTGAGAGAATGTTAAATAAAATTAAGAACAAGGATAAAGTCTATGAGTAATAGGGTAGTACTTACTGGGATTGGAATCATTTCTCCTTTTGGCGTGGGGAATGATGTGTTCTGGAAAAATTTAACCCAGGGGAAGAGTGGTCTACGAAAAATCACTAAATTTGACACCACTCATCTAAAATCCATGACAGCTGGAGAAGTCCTGGACTTTAGAATAGAAGATTTTGTTAAAAATCCAAGGCTTTATAGGATACCCAGAATTTCTCAATTTACTGTAGTAGGGGCAAATCTGGCTATTTCTGATGCTAAACTTAATATAAAAGAAGAAGACTCAACTAAAATAGGAATATTTTTTGGCACTTGCAATGGTCCAAGCTATAGCACAGATAAGATATATCAATCATTAATTGAAAAAGGTCCTTCAGGTGTTGACCCTCTCTTGTTCCAGGAGACAGTCTTTAATGCACCGGTTAGTAATCTTAGCATCTTGATGGGAATTAAAGGTCCATGTATAGCACTTCCACTTGGTCCAGCAAGTGGAAGTTATGCCCTTCATTTTGCATTAAATTATCTATGCAGTGGAAGAGTGAATTGTGCTGTAGTTGGTGCTTCAGATGAGCATACTGAGATGGTCCATAAGGCATTTGAATATTTACATGTACTCTCTCCAGATGATAGGGGAGAGGAGAAAGCAAGACCATTCGACAAGAATAGAAACGGTGGGGTACTTTCTGAAGGAAGCTGTTTTTTAATCTTAGAAACTTTAGAACATGCTCTACAAAGAGAAGCATCTATTTATGGAGAAATTATAGGGGATGGGATGAGTAGTGATGCTTATAAAGTAGCTGATAATGAACCAAAAGGGCTCGGAGTAACATTGGCAATGAAACAGGCCATAAAAAAAGCAGGTATTGAGCCTTCAGAAATAGATTATATTGTAGCCTCAGCCTATGGTGGAAGGAAAATAGATAAGATGGAGACCATTGCCATTAAGGATGTATTTAGGGAGTATGCTTATCAACTTCCAATAACGAGTATAAAAGGAGCGATAGGAGAAAGTATGGGACCTGGAGGATTGTTTAATCTGACTACTGCCTTTTTTGCTATAAGAGAGGGAATTATTCCTCCTACCATTAATTGGCAAGAACAAGACTCTAACTGTGATCTGGACTTTGTTCCTAATGTTTTTAGAAACAAAGAAGTAAATACAGCTATGGCAAATGCATTTTCCTGGGGAGGAATATACAGTTCTATCATTGTTAGAAGGTGTGAGATATGAAGATTGGATTTCTTTATTCAGGACAGGGTTCGCAATTTGTTGGCATGGGAAAAGAC
The DNA here is from genome assembly GCA_018814245.1 of bacterium. Lineage (GTDB taxonomy): Bacteria > UBA9089 > CG2-30-40-21 > CG2-30-40-21 > CG2-30-40-21 > CG2-30-40-21. Next base: position 4,553 of record JAHIZN010000391.1, on the reverse strand, counting down.
TTGTATGCGAAATACCCCATGATTAAGGATATTTATACAAGGGCGAGTGATGTTCTTGGATTTAATGTGGCTAAAGTTTCGTTTCATGGCACGGATAGAGAATTAAGAGAGACAAAAAATGCACAGGTTGTCATTCTGGTTCACAGTTTGGCAATCCATTCCATTTTGACAGAAAAAGAGATTACTCCTTTTATTTCTGCTGGGCACAGTCTTGGTGAATACTCGGCTATTATTGCTGCTAAAGGGTTATCCTTTGAAGATGGCTTGCGACTTGTCCGCCTTCGAGGTGAACTTATGTCAGAGGCAGGAAATTCTTATCCCGGCAGAATGGCTGCAATTATTGGACTTTCTTTATCGGTAGTTACAGAAATCTGTAAAGAGATTTCTTCTTCGGGGACTATTGTGATAGCAAATATCAACACTCCTTCTCAAATAATTCTTTCCGGAGAGATAGGGATAATTAATAAAGCAATTAAGATTGCCGGAAAGGCAGGAGCAAAGAAAACGGTACTTCTTCCTGTAAGTGGTGCTTTTCACTCTCCTTTGATGAAAGAAGCTGACGCAAAATTTGGTGAAAATATAGAAAAAGTAAGCCTTAATGACATTGAAACTCCTATCATCGGGAATGTTTTAGCACAAGAGATAACCAAAAAGGAAGATATTCGCAAGGAACTTGAGTTACAAATGTCTTTTCCGGTAAGATGGCTGGATTCTATGAACAAAATGTTTGAGATGGGTGTTAAAAGATTTATTGAAGTAGGTCCTGGGAAAGTATTGAAAGGATTACTCCTTAACATAGATAGAGGTGTAGAGGTTTTATCCACCAGTGATATAACTGGACTTTCAAGAACTCTGGAGGTTTTTGAGAAATGGAAAGAGCAGTAATAACTGGAATAGGACTAATAACCTGTGTAGGGAAAGGAAAGGAAATATTTTGGAAAAGTATTATGGAAGGGAAAAGTAGTATTTCAGAAGTTACCCTTTTTGATACCTCAAAATACAGAAATAGACTTGGAGGAGAGATAAAAGGGATTGATCCTGAGATTCAGGATAGAGCATGGTATCTCCTCTCATCTGCTGCTAAAGAGGCTGTTAGTGATGCAGGGATAGAATTAAAAGAGGTGAAAGAAGGAAGAGTACAAATAATAGTAGGTACTGCTCATGGAGAGCTTATAATGTGGGGAAATTATTATGATGCTCTCCGTGAGAATGATGAGGTAAAGGCTGAAGAACTTTGCCATTACTTTTCTCCCTGGACTTTATCAAAAAGATTATCGCAAGATTTTGGGATAAAATCGCTAACCATAACTACATCAACCGCCTGTACAGCATCTACTATTGCCTTAGGGCTGGCGTTAAATAAGATAAGAAGGAGAGAAGCCGATGTAGTAATAGTTGGGGGGGTAGATGTGCTAAGTGAATTTATCTTTGCCGGCTTTGATTCTCTTCGTGCCCTTACCCTATCTGTCTGTAAGCCATTTGATAAAAAAAGAGATGGGTTAATTTTAGGTGAAGGAAGCGGTGTATTAATAATAGAGGGTATTAGTCACGCACTAAAGAGAAATGCTAAAGTATATGCAGAATTGGCTGGATTTGGTACATATAGTGATGCTGTTCACCTTACTGCTCCTGACAGAAGGGGAAGAGGAGCTACACTTTCTCTTAGTGCTGCTCTTAAAGATGCTCAAGTAAAACCTGAAGATATCTCCTATATCAATGCTCACGGGACAGGCACCATTTACAATGATCGAATGGAGTGTGTAGCAATAAAAAAGATTTTTGAGGAGTATGCTTATAAAATACCCATTAGCTCTATAAAACCAGTAATAGGACATACAAGTGGGGCATCAGGAGTGATAGAGGCAGCTTTATGTGCCCTTTGCATACAGGATAATGTTGTCCCTCCTACAATCAATTTTGAAGAGCCAATGTTAGATTTCGAGTTTGATTTTGTTCCTGGTAAATATCGAGAAACATTGGTAACAATAACAGCCTCAATGAATTCTGCCTTTGGTGGAAGTAATGCCTGTGTGGTATTAAAGGAGCTTTGAGTGATGGATAATGGGATAGTAATTACCGGTGTTGGAGCAGTAACTCCTTTTGATAATTTTTGGGCGTCTATTAAGGCAGGAAATGTTATCCCTGATTCGAAGATTAATCTTACCATGTTTGATAAAGAATCAACTCAAATACTAAAAGGAGACCTTTTTAGAACAGCAAATTATGACTCCAAGATTTTTGTGACTGCTTGTGGAAAGGCTCTAAAAGATGCCGAAATTGATCTCAGAAAAACTGATAGAGCAAAGGTTGGTATTAGTGCTGGGGCATGCTTTGGAGGTATTGAAAGTTATGAATCTTTTCACCAGAGCATAAGGGAAAATAGGCAGGAACCCGCCTCTTTTTCTAACTCTTTAGGCAGTGTGCCACCGGCAATAACCTCCTTACTCTGGGAAATTACAGGTCCCTGCATAGTAGCTTCAGGTGAGTTTTCAGTCGGTGCAATGGCTATTATTCACGGAGTTAATCTCATAAAAGAAGGGATTTGTGAGGTAGTCCTGGCAGGAGGATGGGAAAAACTATCAACCACCTCTGTGGAACGATATCGATTAAAAGGAATGCTTTCAAAATCTGGAATTTGCAGACCATTTGATAAAGAACGGGATGGGTTGGTTTTAGCTGAAGGTGCCGGGGTATTAGTAATAGAGTCTGAGCAACATGCCTTGGGAAGGGGAAAAACACCTTATGCCTTTGTAAAAGGCGCAGGGATGGGAAGTAGCTCCCAGCAGAATGAAATAGAACAGGCTATGAAGAATGCTTTATCTGAGAGTAAAATGGAGGTGGTGGATTATATTTCTGCCTCAGCCAATTCATCAGTTGAGCTGGATAGGGAAGAGGCAATGGCAATAAAAAATGTTTGCGGAAAAGATATTCCGGTAACCTCTATAAAATCGATGTTGGGAGAAACATTAGGGGCATCAGGTGTTCTATCTGTAATCACGGCGGTACTAAGCATGAGAGATAATATTATTCCTCCTACTATTAATTATAGCAAGGTGGATACTGAATGTAACATAAAGATAGTGCAATCGCCAATATTTACTCCTATAAACTCTGTACTGGTTAATTCCATTGGTCTTGATGCTATTTCTATTATTTTGAAAAAACATCCGCTATTAGCTTTAGGTGAGAAATAATGCAGAAAGTTCCTGAAGTTTATGCGGAAGTTTCTATTAGCGTAAGATATGCTGAAACAGACCAGATGGGAGTAGCTTACCATGCTCATTATTTTACCTGGTTTAATGTGGCACGGGATGAACTGCTGAAAAAGATGGGAATAGATATAAGTTATGGAGAGAAACTGGGATATCTTATGCCAGTGATTGAAGCTTCATGCAGCTATAAGCTCTCTGCCAGATATGCTGATGAACTGATAATCCGGGCTAGATCTGAGTTTACTACTGTAGCCAGATTAATAGTGCATTATGAAATTTACAGGAAGAAGGATAAAAGATTGCTTGCCACAGGTAAGACAATAAATATACTGATGACAAAAAAAGGAAAGATTTTGTTGCGTATTCCAAAGGAATTTGAAGATATATTAAGGAGAAAAGATTGATTCAAGGTATAGGTGTAGATATAATCAAAATAGAGCGAATAAAAAAGGCTATTGAGAGAAGTGGAAAGGGATTTATTGATAGAGTATTTACTATAGGAGAACAAAATTATTGTCTGAGCATGAAGAATAAATTTCAACATTTTGCTGTTCGATTTGCAGCCAAGGAAGCAGTGTTGAAAACATTCGGATTGGGCTGGAATAGTATAAGCTGGAAAAGTATTGAGGTGGTAAATGATGAAAATGGATCACCAATGGTTATCTTGCATGGGAAAATAAAGACTGTATCGCCCGGCAAAATGTTTATATCCTTATCCCATTTTGAAGAATATGCAATAGCTTTTGTAATTTTAGAGAAATCTTAAGGAGGAAGGACATCATGGGCATACATTGTTATAGAAATGCGGTTCTGAAGGTAGAAAAAAAGTTCAGCTTTTACATCCATTTGACCATCTATCTCCTGGTCAATTCGTTTCTCTTTTTTATTAATCTATTTACATCCACAGGAGAGTGGTGGTTTTATTGGCCACTTTTTGGCTGGGGAATTGGACTTTTTTTCCATTACATAAATACAGTATTTTCCTTGAATGAGTGGCTCTGGAGATGGAAAATAAAAGAGGTACGAAAGACTTTAGAAAGCCAGAAAAGAGGGAAGTGATATGTCGGTAAGAACCATAAGAGACCTTCTGGATAAGTTGGAAAAATCTGTTAGTCCTTCAAAAACAGCCATAATATATGATGGGGAAAATATTCCGTATGGTATCTTCATAGAGAAGATAAATCAACTTGCTGCCAGTTTGAAAAGATGTAATTTTGAACAATATTTTTCCTTCAATTTTAAGAAATAAATTAGCCTGAAAAGTGGGCTAAAATAGCGTTTATATAAGGATTAAATAAACCTTAAAAGGGTAAATTAAAGGGATATTTTGGCCTATTTTGG
>JAHIZN010000390.1 GCA_018814245.1 bacterium | reverse complement strand
TAATTGCCCGTAGGGGCAAGGCCCCCGTGCCTGCCCTCTGTCTCTACAATCTGTTGCAGCACAATTTGTCGTGTCAATCTCGCTATAGGGAAAGAGCCACAAAGGGTGTAAATATCAATGGGAGGATAATTCAACGATAATAAGGTAAGGATGAGCTTGATGAGGGTTCATCTTAAGAATTTACACCCTTTGTGGTTCTTTCCCTTCTCGTTAATCTGTCGTAGCATTGATGCCCAAATCATGAGTTTTCGCATAGTCTGGTAGGAGGCGGTTCTCAATCCTTCGCCCTCTTTTGAACAATGTCGCATTTTTGAGGATATTTTCAGATGAAAAATAAAAAGTTCTGGATAGGAATAGGGATAAGCGTTATCTTTCTGTATTTTGCCCTTAAAAGCATAGAGATTGAAAAGGTATTAAAGGCATTTGAGGAGATAAACTATATTTATCTCTTTCCGGTTATATTCTTTACCATCCTTACCTATGTTGTTCGGGCATGGAGATGGAGATACTTTTTCAGGCATGTAAAGCCTATACGGTTTTCATCCCTGTTCTCTGCAACAATGATTGGATTTATGGCCAATAATATCCTTCCTGCCCGAATAGGGGAGTTGGTCAGGGCATATTGCATTGGCAAAAAGGAAAATATAAGTAAAAGCATGTCTTTTGCTACAATTGTTCTGGAAAGGATATTTGACGGCTTTTCTTTGCTTTTCCTGTTTGTAATCACATTGATCTTGTATCCATTCCCTGAAGAGGTTAGGAAAATTGGCTATCTGTTTGCAGTTGTTTATCTTGTAGCTGCCGGGATATTAATCTCCATCAAGGTTTGGAGCGGACAGGCAATGAAAATTATTAATTTTCTGTGCTCTTCTCTGCCAAAGCCAGTGGGAACAGCTATAACAGGATATACCCATTCCTTTATCTCCGGGCTTGATGTTCTTAAAAATGGTTGGGATGTGTTTTATATCTTGTTGTATTCTATACTCATGTGGACTATTTCAGCTATTAGCTTTTATTTTATGTTCCCTGGATGTCATCTCGATCAGCTTTCATTCCTTGCCGCATTATTTGTACTCATCGTGGTTGCTATTGGGATTGCTATCCCTGCAGCACCTGGTGCTGTAGGAACATTTCAGTATTTTGCCATGCTTGGACTGGCTGTATTTGGAATAGACAAGAATACTGGGCTTACCTTTTCTATAATCCTTCATATTACCCAGATGGCTGTTCCAATTTTTATTGGATGGATATATCTTTGTAAGGAACAAATATCGTTTGGAGAGATGGAAGGGAAAATTAAAAATTATGAATTATAAATTATGAATTAAATGTTATATGTAATCCATTAATTAAGTTGACATATAACTTCCTTGTAGGGACATCCCTGCTCAGAGAGAGGTGCTACCTCCTTGTAAGTGTCCGTTGTTTGAGCAGCCAATCAGGCAACGGACAGGGATAAACCCTGTCCCTACATATTAAACTATCCGACAATTGAGAGTTGACACGACGATACATCCACTTGTGGCATTTTCCCCATTTTTAATTTTTAATTCATAATTTTTAATTATATTTGGAGGTTATTGAAAATGTTTGATCAAAAAGCAAAATACTCTAAGAGACTGACTGGTTTGCCGCCATATCTTTTTGTCAGAATAGATCAGCTCAAGCAAGAGGAAAGAGCAATGGGTGCGGATTTGATAGACTTGAGCATTGGTGATCCGGATATCCCTACGCCAAACCATATTGTTGAGGCAATGAGTCAGGCTATCAGGGATTCAACTACGCATCGTTATCCATCATCAAATGGTCGTCTTGATTTCAGAGGAGCAGCGGCAAACTGGTGTGGCTCACGGTTTGGTATAAGCTTAAATCCAGAAAATGAAATTATTTCCCTCATTGGCTCTAAGGAGGGTATTGGACATACCCCGTTTGCCTTTATTGATCCGGGTGATGTGGTGTTGGTGCCTTCACCAGGCTATCCTGTGTATCAGGCAGCAACTATTCTTGCCGGAGGGATTCCATATCCAATGCCGCTTCTGAAAGAAAATAACTTCCTGCCCTTACTTGAGGATATTCCTCAGGATATACTTAAGAAAGCAAGGCTGATGTTCCTGAACTATCCAAACAATCCAACAGGGGCAACGAGCACCCTTGAGTTTTTCAGGCAAGTGGTGGATTTTGCTGTTAAACACAATATTATTGTCTGTCATGATATGGCTTATTCAGAGATGTACTATGATAATGATGCCCCTCACAGCTTTCTTGAGGTGCCGGGGGCAATGGATATTGGCATGGAATTTTTTTCATTGTCAAAAACCTATCAGATGACCGGCTGGCGCATAGGGTTTGCAGCCGGGAATAAAGACTTGATTGCTGGTCTCTTAAAGGTTAAAAGCAACCTTGATTCTGGTGCCTTTGAGGCTGTCCAGATGGCTGGGGTTACAGCCCTTTCCTCTTCTCAGGACTGTGTGGAAAAGATGAGGGGCGTGTATCAGGAAAGACGGGATGTCTTGATAAAGGGGCTGACTCAGGCTGGCTGGGATGTGTATAATCCGCAGGCAACCTTTTATGTCTGGATAACGACACCATCAGGCTATACCTCTGAGGAAATGACTACGCGGCTTTTAAGAGAACTAAAGATAGTTGCTACCCCTGGTAATGGTTTTGGAGATGCCGGTGAAGGGTATATCCGCATGGCTTTAACTGTTGACAAACAAAGAATGCAAGAGGCGATTGACAGGATAGTAGGTTGGGGATTGTTGTAGATTGTCTCACACGGAGGGAAAGAAGATGGCTCACGCGGAGACGCGGAGAACGCGGAGGGGAATTTTGATAATGCCCACTTGGCAGTTGAGATGAGAGGTACTACTTCCAGCTGACGATATCCTCTGCATCTGTCTCTTTCTCGCCACCTTCTTTTCCATCTGCCCCATAGGACAGCAAATCATAGGTAGTGGGATTTGTTTGTCCAGGCGATACATACACATATGAATTTCCCCATGGATCCAAGGGTATTTCCTTTTTAAGGTATGGTTCCTCCCAATGCTTAGGGATTGGCGAAACAGTCGGTTTTCCGGTGAGGGCAGCAAGCCCTTGTTCTGTAGAAGGATATTCATCATTATCCAATCGATAACCATCTAATGCCGTACCAAACATCTCAATCTGTGCCTTAGCTGCGACACGCTTTGATTTTCCTATTTTCTTAAAGATTGTTGGTCCAACCAAAGCGGCAATGATAGAGATAATAAGCACTACTACCATTAATTCAATTAAGGTAAAACCTTTTTTATTCATTAAGACTCCCTACTTTCAACTTTTTACTTTCAATTATACCAAATGTAATTGCAAATATCAAGTGAATTTTTAGGATTATCAAAAATAAGAGGGCGTCAGACTGTAGTGTCGTGTCAACTGTTAATTGTCGCATATAGATACCCACAAGCAGGCTGTGTGAAAACTCATGATTTGGGCATCAATGCTACGACAGATTAACGAGAAGAGAAAGAGCCACAAAGGGTGTAAATTCTTAAGATGAACCCTCATCAAGCTTATTATCGTTGAATTATTCTCCCTAAGATATTTACACCCTTTGGGGCTCTTTCCCTACTGAAACTCCGACATAAGAATGAGTCTCTATTCCTGTTAAGACATCACCTCGTAAT
>JAHIZN010000389.1 GCA_018814245.1 bacterium | reverse complement strand
TTCCTGCATTCGCAGGAATGACAGAAGAGTTTCAAACTGTCATTCCTGCCCCTGCATTCACAGGGGTAAACTCCTGCAGGAATCTCCCTATCAAGCTATCAAAAATTAATGTCATGGCGTACTACTACAAGATATTCTTGCACATTAACTGCCATTGCTGTATGAGAATTGCTGAACCCAAACTTTTTCTATTGACCAATTCCATCAAATATGCTACAATAGCAGAATACAGAATATTGGATTCTGCTCCCTGAACGCTTTACTAATTACCAAACACGAAAGGAATTAATTATGCCGTATAATCTACAACGAGCCTGTATTATTTTGATGTTAATGCTTTTGGCTGATGCAGCCATGGCAGCTAATAGCTTTAAGCTCACAGCTGATGTAGCTACAATAAATGCTGGCTATACATTCATGATAACAGTAACAGCGGTTGATAGTAATGGAGGTACCGATACTACCTATACGGGCGATAAATTTCTTACAGGAACATCTACAGCAATCAGTTCACCCAATGGTACAAATCCTGTTATTCCATCAGGAAGCAGCACCTTTACTGGAGGGATAGCCAGCATCCACGAGTTTGTCCTGCATAATGCCACTGAAACAACTACAATTACAATAAGTGATGGTACGAGAACAGGGACATTGTCTATGAAGGTTATACCACGGATAGAACCTCCGTGCCCATTAAATATTATTACCCAACATAACGGTACTGAGACAGCTGGTGTAGGCTTTAGTGTAAAGGTAGCAATTATTGATGTCTATGGCAATACTGTAGATGCAGAGCCATTTGGTAGCATTACATGTTCCTTTGATGGTGCCACACCCTCTCCAGATGGACATAATCCAAATATTTCGCTTGACAATAATATCGTATTTGCTTCTGGTACTGCCTCTTTTGGCACATTTGCCCTATATAATGCCAATGAAACGCCGCATATTGTTATTAATGACTTAGGCTTCATTTCCGGCACATCATCCCCAATTACTGTCATTGCCTCGGATCCGGTTGCCTTGAAATTTTCTGCCCCGGCTACAGTTACAGCTGGTGTTGAATTTCAGTTGGGTGCTATCACACTTTATGATACCTACGGTAATACAGCTACAACTACTGGAACTAAAAGTGTAAGATACAATTGGAATACCATAGAAATAGCCGGCACATTTTCTACCAGAGAGGTTTCCTTTGACCATGGCACATCTATAACACCATTGAATATCACCCTGTTATGTGCAACAGCAACCTATATTACAGCTAATGTAGATTCTGTATGGCATAACTCAAACTACATTGTTGTCCTGCCAGCCCCTCCCAGTAGTTTTACCTTAGAGACAGAGCATCATGGCAGTGAGACCGCAGGAGAAGCATTTTTTATAAACATTACAGCGGCTGATAAGGATAAATTTGGCAACACAGCAAGTGCGTATAGCGGCAGCAGGACTATCAACTGGTGCAGCTCTATTGTTGGGACATTGTCTGTCACAGAAATAGAATTTAATCATGGACAAGGGACAGCTACCGGATTCACCCTCACTAATACACAACCAACAACCATCTCTGCCTTTGACGCTGCAAACAATATTTGTGGCACAACCAGCCCAATTACCGTAAACCCAACAAAGCAATTGGATCACTTGCAGATTATTACCATGAACAATGGCACAGAGACAGCAGGGATTCCATTTACAGTAAAAATTATCGTTTGTGACCAATGGGATAATCCTACTGAATACAATGGTACTGAGTCTATTTTCTGGTCGTGGAATGCTGCCACCTCAACCAACGGCATCCCCCCTGCCCTGCCACCATCTGGCAGCTATACATTCAAGGCAGGAAGCATTACAATTAATGGGTTCAAACTTACCAATGCCATAGATACCACGGTTATTCAGGCTCAATTTGGCACAATTACTGGTAGTTTTACAATTGCTGTCTCCCCAGGCTCGGCAACCTGTTTCAATGTCATTGCCCCTGCACTGGTTACCATTAATGAACAGTTTAATCTCAGCCTCATCGACAATGATATTTGCGGGAATACAGCCACAACCTATACAGGCACAAGGACATTAACCCTAACCTGCAACGGATCAGATACAACACGGGATGCTTACTTTAATCGTGGCATATCTGCTTCATCGATCCCGATTACATTGGCTGAGGTAGGGATCGTGAAAATTTCTGTAAGCTATGGAACCATCGTTGGCACCTCTGCCGCTATAACAGTCAAGCTGGGCAGTATGACCTGCCTTGAGGTTGCTACTGATCATCAAGACACAGAAACAGCCGGCATACCATTTGCTGTCATCCTGACACTCAAGGATAAAAACAGCCCTAAAGCCATCGATTATACTGGCAGGCTTCCTGTTAACTGGTCATGGACTGTCTCAAATTCTCCAAACAATGACATACCAACCATACCAACAGGATCTGTTTTTATTAATCATGGGATAGGGACGGTTTCCGGCTTTGTCCTCACTAATGCTGCCCTGACACAGGTATATATAACTATCCATGATAATAATATCTCTGGTAGTCTATCGATTAATGTTGTCCCGGCAGAGGCATCATATTTTGATATTAACCTGCCATCACCAGTTATTATTGATCAACCGTTCAGTATTGGCACGCTTACTGCACGGGATAGGCTGGGGAATGTTGCCATTGATTATTCTGGTACAAAAACACCAGGATTCTCTGAGGTAGATGCAGATAATTTTGGCATTAAATCATCCTATCCATCAGCTATTGTTTTTGAACAAGGTGTAGCTATTCCAACCCAAATCATGCCGTTAACCATTACCCTCAAGAATCCGGGAAGCATTAG
>JAHIZN010000388.1 GCA_018814245.1 bacterium | reverse complement strand
TTGAAGGAAATTATGATTCCATCTGAAGCAGCACAAAAGATGCAAGTAATGCCTCAGTTATTGGTGGAAATTGACAGTCGCAACTGACAGATGACAGTTTAATCGTAACTGCTCAATAACCTGTGGATTTTGCAAGCTGCGAAGATTGCCATACTGTAGAGACGCAAAATTTTGCGTCTCTACTTTCATAATTGCGAGCGAAAAATAGGTAGCACCTCTGGCAGGGAAAGAATCACAAAGGGTGTAAATAAGCGTTTAGCCGTCAGCTATCAGCTAACACACACAGACGCAAATTAAAATTTGCGGTTACATTTAGCCTGTTTTCTGCTCTTACTGACTGCTGACAACTGACAGCTGAATGCTTATGATATCTACACCCTTTGTGGTTCTTTCTCTGTATCTGTATTCTTGCTGTCTGAAAATAGTTACTGTTGTTTTCAACCTCTTGCGAATTGCCACAGGATATTGAGCAGTTACATTCAACCTATTCCGTAACAGCATGGCAAGTAGAAAAGAGAGAAAAATTGCAAGCGTTCAACTTTGAAAATAGGAGGTGAATTAGGGTGAGATATACAGTTATCATTGAAAATGGAAGAGAGTCCGGCTATGTTGCTTTTTGCCCTATATTAAAAGGCTGCGTATCGCAAGGTACTACAAAAAAAGAATCTTTAGCTAATCTTAAAGAGGCAATGAGTGGATATCTTGAAGCCCTTATTGAAGATGGATTGCCGATTCCAACAGAGGTTAGCAAGGAATATGCAGAGCTTGAGGTAGCCGTAAGATGAACAAGTTACCAAGAGGACTTTCAGGTAGAAAAGTAATAAATGTCCTTCAAAGAGCAGGTTTTTATGTAAAGCGACAGAAGGGAAGTCATGTCATTATGCGGAGGGATTTGCCGTTTGCTCAGGTAACAGTTCCAGACCATAAATCAATGGATACAGGAACATTAGATGTTATCTTATAAGGGGCTAATCTAAGCGTGGAAGAGTTTATAAAACTTCTATGATAGACAAGTAAGGAGGTGGCAGCAATGTATTTCCCAACAACTGATGCAGAGGAGATTGTTAACATCGTTTGCGGTATGGAGATAAGGGACACAGATGTCGTCTTGATCCTGCTTGGGGAAAGGAATATGCCTGATGTTACCCGGATGATTTCGGGGCTTAATAAAAATGGTGTTAATTTTTTTGGCGGGATGTTTCCCGGTCTAATTTACGATGACAAGAAATATGAACAAGGGGCGGTGATTAAGGTTTTGCCGGCATTAGCCAGTCCGTACTTGATTAAGGGGCTTGATACAGAACAGATTGAGCTGTGCCAGAAGGGCTCCTTCCCTGATTTCATCAGCTACCCAAACAAAAAATATACGGCTATGGTTCTTGTAGATGGGCTGACCTCAAATATTGCCTTATTCCTTTCGGAGCTGTTTGACCGGTTGGGTAATTCTGTCAGTTATTTTGGCGGCGGGGCAGGCTCACTTACCCTTAAGCAACAACCCTGCCTTTTTACCTCACAAGGATTTGTTCAGGATGCTGCTGTGGTTACCTTTATCAAAGCACAATGTAACATTGGTGTTAGCCATGGCTGGAAAAAACTTGTGGGACCCATTGTTGCCAATAAAACCTGTAAAAATGTGATTATGGAACTGAACTGGAAAGGCGCCTTTGAGGCGTATCAAGAGATAGTAGAGGCAGATTCAGGGGTTAAACTATCTGTAGAAAACTTTTATGCCGTGGCCATGAGGTATCCCTTTGGGATATACAAAGAGGGTGCTGAGGATATTGTGCGTGATCCGATTATGGCAAATGAGAAGGGAGAATTAATCTGCGTGGGTGAGGTGCCTGAGCATAGCCTGTTAAATATCTTAAAGGGTGAGACAGACTGGCTTATCCAAGCCGCAGGCAAGGCAGCTAAAGAGGCTTGCGGAAAAGAAATCCATTGTAATCTGGTGGCTGACTGCATCTCAAGGACACTTTTTCTGGGAGAGGATTTTGCCGGAGAATTAGCCATTGTAAAGGAAAATCTTGTGGTAACAGGTAGTCAAGGTATTCCCGCAGGGATGTTGACCTTAGGTGAAATTTCATCTTACGGCGAGACAACATTAGAGTTTTTTAATAAAACCATTGTGATAGGAGGGTGCTATGAATAAAAATAGTAACTACTCAGCTATTGTTATTTCATACACATTTCGAATCAGTCAGAAATCGTAACTATTCAGATGTGTAATGAAGGAGAAATGGAGAAAATGGGGAAATGGAGAAAAGAAGAATT
>JAHIZN010000387.1 GCA_018814245.1 bacterium | reverse complement strand
TCTCTCTCAATATCCCCATATTTCCTGCGAAAACTATCATAGCAGGTGTTTTCATTCTGACTTCTGACTCCTGAATTCTGTATTCTTGCTGCCTAAGTAGCTACAAATGTGCTTAAAATAACAATAGCTGAGTAGTTACAAAATGATTATATGTGCAAGTTAAATCAATTTTCATTGGGTATAAATGGAGGTTATCACAAGTGTCTACCCATTCCAAATCTGATATTTTTGAAAGCTTAAAAAGAAAGAAATCTATTATTAAAAAAACAGAGGTTGCTTCTGCCATATTTTTTCAGCTAAATCGGGATGAAAAGGGTGCCTATGTTGCGGTTGTTGACAAAAATGGAAAAGAGAGCAAGGCAAGCTATGAGCATTACAGCGGGCATATCCGTGAATTATTGAAAGCCATTGAGAATATAAGAGATAAGAATAGCTTTCGTATCGATTGGGAAAACCCTGAAAACAATGTCTATCTTGCTGAACACGAATACCTTATATGGCAGTTGCAGCATTGTGACAACATTGTTCTGCCCGGGCACAAACCTGTCAAATTTGCAGAGAGCAGCACCCTTGACAATGAAACGACTATGGCTAAGATTATTGTTTGCCTTGATGAAAAAGACGGGGCGATAAATAGCCGGATTGTTCTTTCCATTCATGGAGATACAATTGAAGGCTTCTCGTTCTTAAATGAAGCCTTTGTGTTGGCTAAAGATAAAATTTATCAGGTGCAGCCGCTTGGTGAAAACTTTGAAAATCTTTCGGTATTTAACACCTCATTACTTCCAATAAATCTTGAAAAGTATCTTTCCCTGGTCTATTCCTATTTTGAAAACATATCTGTCTCTTATGAGGATTATAAGCCAATAACAGGTGAGCCAAAACAAACCAGACCAACCATTGTCTTTGAAAAAGTAGATGTGGATAACTCGCTATACTTGCGGATTTCTACCTCTTTACCTGGATTTGATGCAGAATTTTTTGATAATTATGATATATCAAGGATTATTTCGCTGAATGAGTTGGAGAAAAAGATTGTTGTCAGCGACCTTATTGGTAAGGAGCTTTATGACTGTTTTATTGAGATTGAAAAGCTGCTTAAGAGATATAAAAAGTCGCTGCAAGACAAAAACAATTATTTTTTTGAGGATAATCTCTTCATTGTCGAGGAATCCTTAGCCAGAGAGTTTGTTTATAAGGAGCTGCCAAACCTTATCACCCAATTTGCTATTCTTGGTGCAGAAAAATTAAAATCCTATCGGATAAAGGCAGTTACCCCAACCATAAGCCTCTCCATGTCGCATGGCATTGATTTTCTGGAAGGGGATGTAAACTTAGAGATAGAAGGGGAAAATATCTCACTCTTCGATGCCCTAAATCAATACAAGAAGAGTTCCTATATTGAATTAAGCGACGGAAGCCATGCGATAATTAATGCCAGCTATCTTAATAAATTGCAGCGAATATTCAAGAAGCAGAAGGAAAAGGTAAAACTCTCCTTTTTTGACTTGCCGCTTGTCGAGGAATTGATTGGTGAAAAGATTGCTCAAGAGTCTTTTAAGCGTTCACGAGAGATATTTTTGGGATTCAATACCCTGAAAGAGGCACAATCAGATTTTCCGCAATTAAACGGAGAGCTCCGTGAGTATCAAAAGCAGGGTTACAAATGGATAAAATATCTTCAGCAGCATTCCCTTGGCGGATGTTTGGCTGATGACATGGGGCTTGGCAAAACCATTCAGGCAATTGCCCTGCTTGCTTCTATTTATTCTGATGAAAATGGCGGGAAAGGCGAAAAGAAGCCTTCTATGGTCATCATGCCCAAAACCCTGCTCTTTAATTGGGCAAGTGAATTGGAGAAATTCATGCCGCAGCTATCCTACGCTATCCATCACGGCAACAACCGTAACCTGAGCCAGGCAAAGACAAATAATATTATTCTGACAACCTATGCAACAATGAGAAACGATATCGAAGAATTTAAGGATGAGGAATTTCATTACATTATCCTTGATGAATCCCAAAATATAAAAAACCTCAACTCTCAGGTATCCAAGGCGGTTATGATTCTTAAGTCTAATCATCGTTTAGCCTTAAGTGGAACACCAATTGAAAATAACTTAACTGAGCTGTATGCCCTTTTTCGATTTCTCAATCCGTCCATGTTTGGCAGCATAGATGATTTTAATCAATATTACGCCGCACCCATTCAAAAGGATGGGGATAAGGATGTGATGCATGAACTGAAAAAGAAGATTTATCCCTTTATCCTCAGGCGGGTGAAGAAGGATGTCCTGCAGGATTTGCCTGACAAGGTAGAGCAAACCCTGTTTGTGGAGATGTCGCCGGAACAAAAGGCTTTTTACGAACAAAGGCGGCGATTTTACCATAATGCTGTCAAATCTCAAATAGCCCAAAACGGCATCGCCAAATCACAATTTTTTATCCTGCAGGCATTAAGTGAGCTTCGCCAGATAGCCTCTATACCAGAGGCAAAAACAGACGGCAAGATAATCTCCCCAAAACGAGAGGTTATCATGGAAAATATCAATGATGTTATTGCCAATGGTCACAAGGTATTGGTTTTTGCCAACTTTCTTGATGTGCTTGATTGTTTGGCTCAGGATATGGAGAGAGAGGGCATAGATTATTTGCTCATGACAGGTGCTAC
Source organism: bacterium (assembly GCA_018814245.1). GTDB lineage: Bacteria > UBA9089 > CG2-30-40-21 > CG2-30-40-21 > CG2-30-40-21 > CG2-30-40-21. The sequence goes on along the minus strand of JAHIZN010000387.1, from coordinate 859 downwards.
CCGTGATAGAAAGTCTATGGTCGAAAGGTTTCAGAATGATGAAACCTACAAGGTGTTTTTAATGACATTGAAAACCGGCGGAATTGGGCTGAACCTTACTGCAGCTGATTATATCTTTATCTTTGACCCGTGGTGGAATAAATCTGCTGAGAATCAGGCAATTGACAGGGCACATCGTATTGGACAGGACAAAACAGTATTTAGCTATAAATTGATAGCAAAGGATACTATTGAGGAAAAGATGCTGCAACTCCAAGGGCTGAAGAGTGAACTCTTTGAGAACTTGATCTCAACCGATGGTGCCTCCATAAAATCACTTGATGAAAGTGATGTGGAGTTTGTGCTGGGATAGGATAGAATACAGGAGTCAGAATACAGAATGCAGAATACAGAATACAGAATGGAGACGGCGACCACGAGAGGAGAGCATCTGTCAAAGGTGTTCTTTTCTTGTCACTGCATTAATCTCTGACTACAAGCAGGTTTTGGTGGTGTCTGAATTAGGCTAAATATTAGTTGTGTTGACAATCAGAGGCAGGGACAAGCCCTGCAGCTACATCTCTTTTTGTAGCTGCGACCCTTGTGGTCGCTTATTAGCTTATAAATGAGGAATGTTTTTCCTGTCCACCAAGAGTTAGCTATTTACAGACACTACCCAGGTTTTCTTATTCTGACTCCTGACTCCTGAATTCTATATTTTATCCACCTGTGCGGTTGCTGCATTAAGCCACAGAAGCATAGCAATAGCACGCAAATACAGAGGAAAAGCCACAAAGGGTGTAACTCCTTAGGGAAAATAATTGCGAACAATAACGATAACAAGGTAACCACAAATGAGAAGAGCTTGATAATGGTTTAT
>JAHIZN010000386.1 GCA_018814245.1 bacterium | reverse complement strand
TCTCTCTCAATATCCCCATATTTCCTGCGAAAACTATCATAGCAGGTGTTTTCATTCTGACTTCTGACTCCTGAATTCTGTATTCTTGCTGCCTAAGTAGCTACAAATGTGCTTAAAATAACAATAGCTGAGTAGTTACAATATTAGTTGTGTTGACAATCAGAGGCAGAGACAGGGGGGTAGCACCCCTATTACTCTGCAGCTACATCTCTTTTTGTAGCTGCGACCTGCCAGAGGTGCTCTCCTCTTGTGGTCGCTTATCAGAGGCAGGGACAAGCCCTGCAGCTACAATTATATGCATTTGGTCTGTAGCTGCAACCCTTGTGGTTGCCAGACATCACAAAGAATTGCTGAATAGTTACCCTATTTTTCCCTTTTTCCCAACTTTTCCATTTTTCCTTCATTACACCTGAGTAGTTACCTAAAACTTACGAAATGGAGGTGTCTGTAATGCCGGCTACTGAACAAGTATTTAGTCAAGCCTTGGATTTGCTGCCAATGGAGCGAGCAGAGCTTGTAGAACAACTTTTGTCCAGTTTTGAGTTCTCTTCGCGGAACACAATCGATTCATTATGGGCAAGAAAATCCGAAGATCGTATTGATGCCTATGATCGGGGAGATATTAAAGCTACTCCTGCAAAAGAAGTGTTTGCAAGGATTGATAGGCAACAGCAGTTATGAATGTAGAGTTTCTTAATCCTGCTGAAGATGAATTCGTTGATGCTATAGCTTATTACAATTTACAAAGTGAGGGATTGGGTTTTGAATTTGCGGTAGAGGTAAAGAGAACAATTGGTCGGATTATTCAGTATCCAGATGCATGGACACAACTTTCAAAGCGTACCCGTCGCTGTCGGACTAACAGATTTCCTTACGGTATCATCTATCAGGTCAGGACAGAAACACTCCTTATTGTATCTGTGATGCATCTTCACAGAGATTCCGAGATATGGAGATCTCGTCTTAAACCTGAAGAACTTTAGGTGAAATAGTACTGGGCTTGCCCTGACTTCTGAAACTTACACAAGAGGATTGTTATAAATGTCGCAAAAAATATTGATTGCTGATGATAGTCCAACAATTGTTGAGATGTTAAAATTTGCCCTTTCCAGTGAAGGGTATGAGGTCGTAACTGCTGGTGACGGGGTTGAGGCGATTGAAATGGTGTATAAGGAGGCTCCGGACCTTATACTTCTGGATATCCTTATGCCAAAGATGAATGGGTATCAGGTTTGCCGCTTGGTAAAGGGCGACAAGGATACAGAATCTATTCCAGTAATTATGCTTACCGGGCAGGATCAGCCAAAGGATAAATTCTGGGGGCTTGAGACCGGGGCAGATGATTTTATTGTTAAAGATTTTGAGTCAATGGCTTTATTCGAGGCAATTGAAAGGATTCTTAAAGAGCAGCTAAATGTTCAATCAGACAAGAGATTGAGCAAGAGAGAGTCTGTCAGCTTTGACAGCATCCTTTCCAGACTAAATGAGTTATTGGATAAAAGGCTGTTCCAGACAACGCTGATGAACCTTGTCAACCATATTGCCCAAACAGAGGATAAATGTGAGGATATCCTTAGAGAAATCCTTCATGTTTTGACTCGTGTAGTGAATTATCATGCAGGTATGATTTTGTTAAAGGAAAATGAGGAATCAAGTCATCTGATAGTTTATATAAATCAAGCTGTAAATGATACCTATATACATACCATGATTGAAAAGACCAAGCAGGATGCCATGCAGTACCTTGGATATTCTATAGATAAAACAAACATTCGCATAACAACCTTTAACCAGGCAGCTAATATTTCTTCAAAGGATGCCCTTCCTCACAGGTACAAGACATATATATCGTTACCACTTATGGCTCATAAAGATGTGATTGGGGTTATCAGTTTAAGCAGTCCAGATGATAATATGTTTGGCGGTGAAATGGTTGATACGCTGAATGTGGTTGTTAATGAGTCATCAATTGTAATTAATAATGTCATGCTTCATGAAGAAATTAAGCGCATGGCAATCACAGATGGGTTGACCAAATGCTATAATCATCGGCATTTTCAGGAAATAATTGCCAATGAGTTTAATCGCTGCAAACGATACAAATCCCTTTTTGCTTTAGTATTAATTGATATTGACCATTTTAAGAGTGTAAACGATGTCTATGGGCACAGGATGGGAGATTCAGTCCTGCGAGAGGTGTCTGCCTGCCTGAAGAAAAGCATACGGGATGTTGATTTTGCGGCAAGGTATGGTGGTGAAGAGTTTGCCCTGATATTTCCAGCTACAAATCTAATCGGTGTACATCAAACAGCTGAACGAATAAGACAGTCAATAGAGAATATGGCTTTCTCAGAACTTCCTTCAGAACGACAAATTACCATCAGCCTTGGAGTAAGCAGCTATCCAGAGATATTAGCCCAAACCCAGTATGAGTTGATTGATCGGACTGATCAGGCATTGTATCGGGCAAAGCATGGGGGAAGAAATAAGGTAGAAATAGC
>JAHIZN010000006.1 GCA_018814245.1 bacterium | reverse complement strand
CTCAATATCCTGTGGCAATTCCATGAGATTAAACTGCTCAGACAGCAAGAATACAGGAGACAGGAGTCAGAATTCAGAATACAGAATTCAGAATACAGAATACAGATACAGAGGAAGAGCCACAAAGGGTGTAAATTCTAAGAAATGTACCCTTGTCTTGTTAACTTTCCCATCGATATTTACACCCTTTGTGGCTCTTTCCCTTGTAATCGTTTACTTATTGTTAATTGTGGCTTGCAACATCCACAGGTTATTGAGCAATTACCAAATGGAGATGAACTTGATGAATAGAAGGGATTTTCTTAAAACTACCTGTATGGCAACCATCTCGGCAGGCATGGGGACATTCACATCCTTTGCTATAGCAGACACATTGAATCTAAATAGCAGGGATGCTGCCTCTGACAGAGGGGCTTCCTCTCAAAAGGGATATATTTCCCCACACAAGGCACTCTTTTATGCACCAGACAAAGCAGCATCACTGTCAGTTGTCTGCCTTCTCTGTCCATGGAAATGCTCCCTTTCCTCAGGCGAGAGGGGACGGTGTCAGGCAAGAGAGAACAAGAATGGTGAACTCATTACCCTTGCTTATGATAATCCCTGTGCCGTGCATATTGACCCAATCGAAAAAAATCCCTTGTTTCATTTCCTTCCAGGGATCAAGTGTCTTTCTGTGGCTACGGCTGGCTGTACCTTTAAGTGTAAATATTGCCAGAATTGGCAGATATCCCAGAGCAGCCCTGAGGAGACCACGAATCTTCAATTTACCCCGAAAAAAATTGTTTCCAGTGCTATCAAAAATAAATGCCGGGCAATGGGCTATACCTACACAGAACCAACAGTATTTTTTGAATATATGCTGGATATTGCTATTGAGGCAAAAAAGAATGGATTAAAGAATGTGTATCATTCAAATGGGTTTATAAATCCGGAACCATTAAAGAAACTATGTCTGTATATAGATGCAGCAAATATTGACATGAAAGGATTTACAGAAAAATACTACCATGAGATGAGTGCAGGAAGGCTTGCCCCTGTTCTTGAATCATTGAAAATATTAAAAAAAGAGGGGGTACATGTAGAGATTACCAACACGGTTGTGCCAACCTATAATGACCTTGTTGCTGATGCAGAACGCATGTGTAAATGGATCAGGGATGAACTGGGTGATGATGTCCCGATTCACTTTGCCCGATTTTATCCATATCACAAATTGAAAAACCTTTCCCCAACACCAACGGCTATCATGGAAGCAATGAGAAATACAGCAACCAAGGTTGGGATGAAATATGTTTATATCGGAAATATTCCTGGTCATCCGGGTGAACATACTTATTGTGCAAATTGCAATAAACTTCTTATCAGAAGGTTTGGATTCAAAATCTTAGAGTATTTTATTAAGGATGGGGAATGTATTTATTGTGGGCAGAAGATACCGGGAAAGTGGACAGACAGTGGTTTATGACAAGGGTGGCTGGAGAGTGGAGACCATAAAAATACTTGACAAATTTGATGTTATATGGTAATATATAGATGTTTGTTAAGAGGTGGAAATTACGAATGGAGATAAGTGAACTCCTTAACTTGTTGGTAGATAAACGAGCTTCGGATCTGTACCTGAAGGTAGCCAGACCCCCTATACTTAGAATTGCTGGAACCCTTACTCAGCTTGATATGCCCAGATTGTCTCCTGAGGATGTAAAAAATCTCATCTATTCAATGATGAATGATGACCAGATAAAAAAGTTTGAGGAGTCGTACGATGCTGATTTCTCATACAGCTTGAGAGGGGTCGCAAGGTTCAGGGTAAATGCCTTTAAGCAACGGGGTGTTCAGGGTGCAGTTGTCAGGATGGTGCCATACGAGATTCCTGCAATAAATTCTCTGGGGCTGCCTCCTGTTATAGAAGAATTAGCAACAAGACCACAGGGTTTGGTGCTGGTAACAGGACCTACCGGTTCTGGAAAGTCGACTACCTTGGCTGCTATAGTTGGTTATATTAATTCTACCCGAAATTGCCATATTATTACTGTTGAAGACCCGATTGAATTCTTGCATCGGGATAACATGGCTGCCATAGAGCAACGAGAGATTGAAGTGGATACAAAATCTTTCCGTGAGGCACTTCGTCGGGCATTAAGGCAGGATCCTGATGTTATTCTTATTGGTGAGATGCGTGATCTGGAAACAGTGGCTACGGCTATTAGTGCTGCAGAAACAGGGCATTTAGTTTTGTCTACGCTGCATACCAATGATGCTACTCAAACAGTGGATAGAATCATTGATATCTTTCCGGCATCCCAACAGCAACAGGTGCGAATACAATTATCCATGACACTGCTTGGTGTTGTGTCTCAGAGGCTCTTAAAACGAGCTAATGGTACTGGAAGGGCAGCGGCTGTAGAGATAATGATCAATAATCCATTAATAAAGGATATTATTGAAAAGGGAAATACATCAGGGATAAGAAAGGTCATCGAAACTTCAGGAACATACTGGAAGATGCAAACATTAACACAGGCTGTTGCTCAGCTTATCAATAGTGGAGACATTACCATGGAAGAGGGATTGTCTGCAGTGCCAAATGCAGACGAGCTAAGGCTTGCCCTTAAAGGAACCTATGGACAGGCAAGTCTGGTCTTTGGTGATATGACGAGTATGATGGATTATTAGGAAACAAGAATACAGGAGTCAGAATTCAGGAGCCAGAATACAGATTCTGGTGTTATTCTGAATTCTGACTCCTGTATTCTATATTCTGAATAATAATAGAGATGGGGAATCTCTCATCTCTATTTTTTTGTGAAATTTAGCGACTATGAAACGGTAAGCGTTCATTGATTGCTTTTGTAGGGATAATCCTTGTGGTTGTCCGTTATTATCAGGGCAGACACATAGGTCTGCCCCTACATCTTATGTCACAATGCCTTGCATCCCTCAACCGACAAGGGTATGGGATGGTGCTGAAGGCTGACAGCTGATAACTGAATGCTTCCGTGGGGTGTATATTGCGAACGATACATGCGTCTGAAATAGACAAACTTACCTATCAACTGTGTATTAAGGCTAATTGCTCTATATCTGAAGATATTAAGCAATGCCTTGATAATGCTTTGATTCACTCTACAGGCAGACAGATGGATATTCTATCGATCCTGGTTGAAAATGTAGAACTGGCTGAACAAACAAGTGTGCCGATATGCCAGGATACAGGGATTGTTGTTGTTTTTTTGGATATAGGACAGGATGTAATGGTTATAGACGGAGGCATAGAAGAGGCTATAAATAATGGGGTCAGAAGGGCTTATCATGATGCTTATCTCCGTAAATCAGTGGTGGCTGACCCTATTACACGAAAAAATACAGGGGACAATACCCCTGTTATGATTCATACCAGAATAGTTAAGGGTTCCTCCTTAAAGTTAATTGTTATGCCGAAGGGAAGCGGCGGGGAAAATATGAGTAGCCTCTGGATGTTCAAACCATCAGATGGCATAAATGAAATAGTCAGTACTATTGTCATGCATGTAAAACAGGTGGGAGCATTTTCCTGTCCACCATTAATTATTGGTGTAGGTATCGGCGGCAGCTTTGAGGTTGCCCCGTTGTTGGCAAAAAGGGCACTGTTACGACAGATAGGAAAAACACACCCTGAACCTCATATCGCCGAGATTGAGCATAAATTGTTAGAAAAGATCAATAAGCTGCGGATAGGACCTGCAGGGCTTGGAGGCTCACCTACTGCCCTGAGCGTGAATATAGAAACCTGTGCAACACATATTGCCAGCTTGCCTGTGGCAGTGAACCTTTGCTGCTATGCGAACAGACATTGTGAAGGGACGATATAGGGGTTGCCCATATATAAGGAGAATACTTGAGTGAACTTAAAGAAAATTCATACGCCATTAGATAAGGAAACGATTCTGCACTTAAAAGCAGGGGAACATGTCCTTTTTAGTGGGGATGTTTATACCCTCAGGGATGCAGCCCATAAGAGATTGGTAGAATTATACAATAGACATCATCTGGTTGGGGGAAAAGAAGGGGAAAAAATACTTGACATCAGTGGACAAATAGTGTATTATACAGGGCTAACCCCATTGTTGTCCAATGGCTGTCCTGGTTCTGCAGGACCAACGACAAGCATAAGGATGGATAAATATACACCGCAATTGCTCGATGCAGGTATGGCAGCTATGATTGGCAAGGGTCCAAGAGGATTAGATGTAACAAGAAGTATCCGTGACCATCAATCAGTATATTTTGTTACTGTTGGTGGTGCTGGAGCCTTTTTTGCTCAAAAGATAAAAAAGGCAGAGATTGTTGCATTTGAGGATCTTGGCTGTGAGGCTGTCTTCAGATTAAGTGTTGAAGATTTTCCCCTCTGGGTAGGGGTTGATTCAAGAGGGAAGACAATGTGGGATACGATATGAGAATTAAAAATTATGAATTAAAAATTAAAAATTAAGGAATTAGGAAATCCATAATTCATAATTTTTAATTTTATTTGGGGGTTTGTTTGAGAATGGAAAGGACATTGGTGATTTTGAAGCCTGATTGTGTCTGGCGAGGGCTGATAGGAGAGGTTATTAAGCGATTTGAGGTGGGATACGATATGAGAATTAAAAATTATGAATTAAAAATTAAAAATTGAAGAGAAGAGAGTGAATAATTTTTCTTTCCCTTTCTTTCTCTTCCCTTACCTCATTTTTAATTCATAATTCATAATTTTTAATTTTATTTGGGGGTTTGTTTGAGGATGGAAAGGACATTGGTGATTTTGAAGCCTGATTGTGTCTGTCGAGGGCTGATAGGAGAGGTTGTTAAGCGGTTTGAAGATGAAAAATTTAATGTTATTGCCTTAAGGATGCTTCATCTTTCAGTAGAAGAGGCTGAAAAATTTTATGCTGTTCATCAAGGCAAAGAGTTTTATGAAAGATTGACAAGGTATATGTCTTCATCCTCGGTTGTGAGTATGGTGCTTGAGGGTGAGAATGTTATGCTTCGTATAAGAGAATTGATTGGGGCAACAGATCCAAAGAATGCTGTCTCCGGAACTATCAGAAAGAAGTATGCATTAAGTGGTCTGATGAATGTTGTTCATGCCTCTGATTCACTTGAGTCTGCGAATGGAGAGATTGCATTCTTTTTTAACGATAAAGAAATATTCCATTATCAGAGACGGGAAGAGTAATCGCAAGCGTTCAGCTGTCAGCTGCCACTCCTTGTCCTCACCAGCACTTATCCTTACCCACATCTTTTGGGGATGGAATTCTGATGGGAAATGCTGCAAAATAACAGAAGCATGTACCGCAAAATGATTAATAATTCAACAATTCATTAATTCAGCAATTGTCAATGGTTGAATTGTTGAATTGCTGAATTGCTGAATTGTTGAATTAATGGTGGTTGGACTTGTGGGTAAGGATAAGCATCAGCAAGGAGTACAAGGCATTACTCTTGGCAGAAATTGCGGATTACGAATCTGTTCCATTTCTGCAGATTCGCAATTCGCAATCCGAGATTCGAGATTCAGGAAGGACATATGATTTCGCTTGCTAATGTTGATATAAGTGAGTTAAAAGATGCGGGGAAAATGATTGACATGTCAGGGCAAATAGACCCTGAAGAAAAACATACTGCCTTGTTGCTGAAGGATTCCAAATTATTAGTAAAAAAGCAGATAGACTTTAGAATGAAATTAGAAGGAATGGGATATGGCAGGATTGAGTTATCCGGCTGGCTGCAGACAGAGGTGAGTCTTCAGTGCTGCCGTTGTCTGGAGTGGTTTGATTATTCATTGGAAAGAGATTTTATAGTTGACTATCATTCAGCAGTTTCTGAGTCTACTGCAGGGGAAAAAGATACCGAATCCCTTGGAAGTGTTGAAATTACAGAGGATGATATTTATGTAAATAATTATACAGGGGATACTCTGAACATACTTGAGGAATATTGCAGCCAGTTGATATTAGCCTTACCCATGGTACCCCGTTGTCGTGATGGATGTAAAGGGCTTTGTTCGCAATGCGGGCAAAACCTTAATGTTAAAGAATGTAATTGTGTATCTGCCCAGATGTTTGAGAGAGAGGGTAAGCTTTCAGCTATTGGGCTTCATTTGCCTTGATTTTATGGTCTTTGCTGACGGCTGATAGCTGACGGCTGAACGCTTACTATTATTACAGGAGGAAAAAGATGCCTAATCCAAAAAGAAAACATTCGAGAGCAAGAAGGGATAAGAGAAGGGCAAACTGGAAGCTGTCACCCCTTGATATTTCCATTTGTCCTGAATGTAACCAACCCAAACTGCCTCATCGGGTATGTCCGTCATGTGGTTCTTACAAGGGACGCATAGTGGTAAGGTTGAAAGAGAAAACAGAGGAGTAGGGGCAGGTTCCAAACCTGCCCAATACATCGTTGGTGTAGGGGCGGGTTCAAAACCCGTCCAGTCTGTCGTGGAGAGGAGATAACATGCAAATAGCTGTTGATGCCATGGGGGGTGACCATGCCCCTGAGGCAATAGTAGCCGGTGTGATTGATGCTGTCAGGGAATTAAAGGATGTAGAAATAATTCTGGTGGGCAGGAAAGAGATTGTTCAGGAAGAGCTTAAAAAGCATAAGGGGCAACATCTTCCTATTATCGTAGAAGATGCATCAGAGGTTATTGAAATGGACGAATCCCCTGCTCTGGCATTGAAGACAAAGAAGGATTCCTCTATTATGGTTTGTGCTAAATTAGTTAAGGAGAAAAGGGCACAGGCAGTTGTCTCGGCAGGGAATACTGGTGCGGTAATGGGATCAATGCTGATGAATATGGGAAGATTAAAGGGAGTTTTGCGTCCGGCTATTGTAGCTATTATACCAAATTTTAGCGGTGGAGTAACGCTTCTTTTAGATGTTGGAGCAAATGTTGATTGTAAACCTGTATCCTTGTTTCAGTTTGCATTAATGGGACAGGTCTATGCTAATTATATTTTTGGGATTAATAATCCTCGAATTGGACTATTAAGTATTGGTGAAGAAGAATCTAAGGGAAATGAGCTTACTGCAAGTGCCTTTCCACTCTTAAAAACAAGCTCACTTAATTTTTGTGGTAATGCTGAGGGAAGGGATATTGTTAACGGAAAGTTTGATGTTATCGTTTGTGATGGGTTTGTAGGTAATGTTGTCCTGAAGTTTGGGGAAAATCTTGCAGAAGGGATAGCAAGCTTTTTAAGAAAAGAGTTGATGTCCACATTTATTCTTCGGCTGGGTGCATTCCTTTCTATGCCTGCTTTCAGGAAATTTAAGAAGTTGGTAGATTATTCAGAGTATGGCGGTGCCCCATTGCTTGGGGTAAATGGTGTTTCCATTATCTGTCATGGTTCATCCTCGGCTAAAGCAATTAAAAATGGGATACGGGTTGCATCTGAGTTTATCAGACATGATGTGAACAAGCATATTGAGGAAATGATGGAGAAAGAGGCTGTCCGACCAGTCTGACCAGTCTGACCAGTCTGACATAATGGAGGAATCTTGAAAAGGATATGTTCTGTAGGAATAGTTGGTACCGGGAGTTATGTCCCGCCAAAGATATTGACAAATATTGACTTAGAAAAAATGGTTGATACCACGGATACATGGATTATTGAAAGAACAGGCATTCGTGAGAGACGGATTGCTTTACCAGAAACCACAGCCTCAGACCTGGGTGTGCCTGCATCTATTGCTGCTCTTCAGTCTGCCGGGATCAATCCAGAGGATGTGGATTTGATTATTGCAGCCACATCTACACCTGATATGATTTTTCCATCTACAGCATGTTTTATTCAAAATAAAATTGGTGCATCACGGGCTGCATGTTTTGACCTTTCTGCAGCCTGTACTGGTTTTTCATACGCATTAGAGGTAGGACGGCAGTTTATTGCTACCTCTACCTATAAAACAGCATTGATTGTTGGTGCAGAGGTTATTTCTAAGGTGCTTGATTGGACAGACAGGAATACCTGTGTTTTGTTTGGAGATGGAGCAGGGGCTGCTGTCCTGCAGCCTGTTGCAGATAATTATGGGATATTATCTACGAATCTGGGTGCAGATGGGAGGCTTGCCTCTATCCTTGAACTGCCTGTTGCCGGGTGTATTCGTATGAGTGGACGAGAGGTGTTTAAGGTTGCAGTCAATACCATGATAGAGGCTGTGGAAAAGGTGTTGGACAGTGCAGGAATATTACAGGAAGATGTTTCCTTGCTCATACCTCATCAGGCTAATATTCGTATCATCGAGGCAATGGGGAAAAGACTGAATATCCCTCAGGAAAAGGTATTTGTCAATCTTCAAAAATATGGCAATGTCTCTGCCGGCTCAACCATTATTGCCTTGGATGAGGCTGTAAAACAGGGTAGGGTAGGGGATGGGGATATTATTGTGATTGTTACCTTTGGTGGTGGGCTTACCTGGGGTGCAACAGTGATACGATGGGGGAAATAATTAAAAATTATGAATTATGAATTATGAATTAATGGTCAAATATCGTAACTACTCAGGTATTCTGAATTCTTGCTATCCGATATTAACCGCAAAGGACGCAAAGTAGATCGCAAAGAACACGAAGGAAAGAAGAATTATGATAGTTCGCGAATTTTGCATAAACTTTGTGAACTTTGTGGTTGAAAAATCTTAACCTGAACGGTTACACTGTGTTGAAGTGTGTGTGAAATCTAAAGTAGCTGAGTAGTTACCAAATAACAAAGTTAAATTATGTATCCTTAATTAATAATTCATAATTAATAATTCATAATTATTTTGCAAGGTGGTTGAATGAAAGCAGCGTTTGTTTTTCCCGGACAGGGGTCACAATTTGTTGGCATGGGAAAGGATTTGTTCGATAACTTTGAGGTTAGCCGTGAGGTTTTTCAAAGGGTAGATACTGAAACTTGCGAGAATATCTCGGGCTTGTGTTTTAATGGACCAATTGAAGAACTATCCAATACAAAGCATTGCCAGTTAGCTGTATTAGCTGCAAGCCTTGCCTGTTTGAGGTCGTTTGAGTCTCAGACAGGTATTTTGCCATGTTTTGTAGCTGGTCATAGCCTTGGTGAGTATACTGCAATGGTATGTGCTGATGCCCTTGATATGGATGATGCCTTCAGGATTGTTCAAAAGCGTGCTATGTTTATGCATCAGGCATCTATTGAATATCCGGGTGGAATGGTTGCTGTTTTGGGGTTGGAAAAAGAGGCAGCGGCTATGGTTTGTCAGAGGGCTATGGCTGAGACAAACGGGGTGCTGGAGATAGCTAATCTCAATTGTCCCGGACAAATAGTACTTACCGGAACAAATGAGGCCATTGATAAGGGCATGGAGTTGTGCAAAGAGACTGGGGCAAAGCGGGTGGTTAGATTGGCTGTCAGCGGCGGATTTCATTCAAGTTTAATGAATAAGGCATCAGAGCAGTTGCAGCAGGTGCTGGATGGTGTTCAAATAAGGGAGAAGAATAACTCACGCGGAGACGCGGAGAACGCGGAAGGATTGCAGCAGATGTTGAATGGTGTTCAAATAAGAAATGCTGTCTGTCCTGTAGTGGTTAATGTGGATGCTTTACCAAGGAAAGCAGGGAATGAGTTAAGGGATTGCCTTGTGAAACAGGTAAATCATTCGGTATTATGGGAAGCATCTGTAAAATATATGATTGAACAAGGGGTTGATACCTTTATCGAGATAGGACCGGGCAAGGTGCTGAGTGGGTTGATTAAGCGGATTGATGCAGGGGTAAAGGTGTTCAGTGTGAGCGATGTGAATGGGATAGAGGCAGTATCATCAATTTAACCATAAAGGCACAGAGACATATCACTTGTTAGACGGCCTCAATGCAGAATTGGCTTGAGCGGTGTTGCAAGAGGAAAGTCAGCAATAATGACGGAATCTTATATTCAAATAGCATGGACAGATTACATGAAATATCGGGCAAGATTACGGGAATTTGACCTTGCTAAGGTCGAGCATATCGTGAGATATTCGGGTGAGCGATATGTTGATACTGTGACGGGGCGTCTCATCATAACAGGACGCATTGATGATGTGCTGGTGATGATACCGTGTGAAACCGAACCGGGTTCAATAACGCCAATAACCATCCATGCTACGACATGTCAGCAAATCAATTTCCGTCTCAAGACAGGGAGGTTTGTCAATGAATAACGCACACATGATGTACTTTGAAAAGGATGATGTACTGCATTTGGCAATTTCGAACGAACCGGAAATGGGGAGTGTCGAACTCAGTCCCAATATCACGGTTGAGTTGAATAACAAAGGCGAAATGATTGGCATTGAAATCTTGGAGGCCAGCCGCTTTATTCGGGATTCAATTATGGAGTCAGTGCAGGCGAGGGTATTACGCGTTTCAGAACTCCAACCCGTTTGATAACTTGTGACAAGTTATCCATTTGATCGATTGATTGAGAAAAACGGGCAGAGCTGGTTATTTTTATTACTTAGTTACAGTTATGCCTTTTGCGATGAATAGTTACAAGGGGGTGGAAAATATGTGTTGCACAAACAATGAATTAGAGGGCAAGGTTGCTCTGGTAACCGGAAGTGCCCGCGGGATTGGACGGGCTATTTGTGAAACCTTGGGCGATAGGGGCACAGAGATTATTGTGGCTGATGTAAATCTTGAGCAGGCACAGGAAACAGCTGGTCAGCTTGGGGATGCGTTCCATAAAGAGGCTTTAGCGATTGAGGTTGATGTTTCAAAAATTGAGTCTGTACAGGCTATGGTGAAAAAGATACTTGACAAATTTGGAAAAATTGATATACTTGTAAATAATGCCGGCATAACCAGAGATGGTCTGCTTATGCGGATGAAGGATGAGGATTGGCAAAGGGTCATTGATATTAACCTGACAGGCAGCTTTAACTGTACCAGAGAGGTGGTTAAGGTGATGTTGAAACAACGACAGGGGCGAATAGTCAACATTGCCTCTATTATTGGGTTGGTTGGTAATATCGGACAGGCAAACTATGCGGCTTCAAAGGCAGGGATAATTGGTCTGACAAAGTCTGTGGCAAAGGAGATTGCCTCAAGAGGAATAACCGTAAATGCGATTGCCCCGGGCTTTATTGAAACAGATATGACAAAGGTTCTTGCACCAGAAATACGGGAAAAGTTGTTAGGTAATATCCCGCTTGGCAGGCTTGGCAGTCCTGATGATGTGGCAAATGTTGTGGCATTTCTTGTTAGTGATGCAGCATCGTATATTACCGGACAGGTGATAGTGGTAGATGGCGGAATGGTGATGTAAGCAAAAATTAAAAATTATGAATTAAAAATTAAAAAATGGTGCTTTGTGTTAATCACCAATAGTAAATTTTTTTAAGACAATAATTCATAATTTTTAATTCATAATTTTTAATTTATCATAGGGGGTGAGCAAGAGTGGCGGAAACAGTATTAGAAAGGGTTAAAAAGATTATTATTGATCAACTGGGGGTTGGCGAGAGTCAGGTAGTTCAGGATGCTTCCTTTGTCGATGACTTAGGTGCAGATTCTCTGGATACTGTAGAGTTGGTTATGGCTCTGGAAGAAGAGTTTGGTATTGAGATACCGGATGAGGATGCTGAGAAGATAAAGACAGTTGGTAATGTAGTTGATTATGTTAGTTCGCATGTTTAACAAACAGGGGATAAGCGTTCAGCTTTTCAAGTAGTCAGCTGCCAGAGGGAGCACCATCGCGAATCTCGAATTGCGAATTGCGAATTGCAAGGAGCACCTTTGGCAGAAATCACGAATCACGAATCTGTTTCATTTCTGCAGATTCGCAATCCGCGATTCGAGATTCGCGATGATGATAGCTTGCTGAACGCTTACCTATTACATTCGATGATGCATTACAAGGGTTAATCAATGGAAAGAAAACGGGTTGTAATTACAGGTATTGGGGCAATAACCCCAATAGGTTTGAATAAAGATGATTTTTGGAAGAGCTTGATTGAAGGAAAGAGTGGTGTGTCAAGGATAGATGCCTTTGATCCTGAGGGTTTTCCTTGCCAGATTGCAGCACAGGCTCGCGGCTTTGATCCATCTCTTTATATGGATAAAAAGGATATCAAGCATACAGACAGATTTTGCCAGTTGGCTATTGCTGCAGCCATGCAGGCAGTATCTGATGCAAGGCTTGATATGTCTGTGGAAGATGCCGCCAGAGTAGGGGTGTATATTGGCTCAGGGATTGGCGGGGTAAGTACGATTGAACGAGAAGCAAAGGTTTTGGCAGAAAAGGGTCCAAAACGAGTAACACCATTTATTATTCCGATGATGATTATTGATTTGGCTTCAGGGATGGTTTCTATTATGATTGGTGCCAAGGGTCCTAATTCTGCTGTAGTTACAGCTTGTGCCACAGGTGCACATGCCATTGGGGATGCTGCAAATCTTATCCGTCATGGCAAGGCAGATGTGATGATTACCGGAGGGACTGAGGCAGCTATTACCCCTTTATCTATTGCCGGGTTTGGCAATATGAGGGCATTAAGCAGCAGGGATTGTCCACCGGAAGAGGCTTCCTGCCCATTTGATAAACGAAGGGATGGATTTGTCATGGGTGAGGGTTCTGGTGTGGTTATCCTCGAATCATTGGAACATGCAATAAATAGAGGTGCTTATATCTATGGAGAATTTGCTGGTTATGGCATGACCGGTGATGCCTATCATATTACTTCACCAGCTCCAGGCGGTGAGGGTGGGGCAAGGGCAATGCAGTTGGCAATAGCTGATGCCGGGCTTACACTTAAGGATATAGATTATATCAATAGTCATGGTACATCAACCCCTTTGAATGATAGGTTTGAAACCATGGCAATAAAGTCTGTGTTTGGTGAACGAGCCTATTCAATACCGATAAGCTCTGTAAAGTCTATGACAGGACACCTTCTGGGAGCAGGCGGGGCAATAGAGATAATAGCCTGCTGTTTGAGCATAAGGGACGGAATAATCCCGCCAACCATAAATTATCAGGAAAAAGATCCTGAGTGTGACCTTGATTATGTTCCAAATCAGGCAAGAAAAGCATCGATTGATGTCTGCCTTTCAAATTCGTTTGGATTTGGCGGGCATAATGCGGTATTGATGGTTCGCAGATTTGTTAATGATGTAGGGGCAGGTTCTAAACCTGCCCTTACATGATAGGAGAACAGAAATGATAGATGAAGCAAGACTAAAGCAGCTTGAAGAATTAGAGGGGATATTAGGTGTAAGTTTTAATAACAAGGATATATTGAATCAGGCATTGACTCACAGCTCTTATGCCTATGAGGCAGAAAAGGGTACTTTGCAAAACGAGAGATTAGAGTTTCTTGGGGATGTAGTCTTAAGCCTTGCTATTAGTGAATATATCTATAAAAAATATCCTGAATATCCAGAGGGTGAACTTGCTAAGATACGGGCAATGGTTGTTAGCCGTGCTATGCTGGCTCAGCAGGCAAAACTTTTGAGACTGGGAGAATTCTTGCTATTAGGTAAAGGCGAGGAACATACCGGCGGAAGAAAAAGAAATTCTATTCTGGCTGATACCTTTGAGGCTGTACTTGGGGCAATGTATCTGGATATGGGATTTGAGCCTTCCCGTAAGTTTGTTCTTGACCAATTGGCTAAAGATGTAGAGTTGGTCTCAACGCATGAGTATGTACAGGATTATAAAACACAATTTCAGGAATATACGCAACGCAAGAATAAGTGCTTGCCGGTGTATAAATTAGTCAGGGTAAAGGGACCTGACCATCGGCAGTTTTTTGAGATTACAGTTTCTGTAAAGGGTATTGTGATAGCAGCAGGAGAGGGCAGCAATAAAAAAGAGGCAGAACAGAATGCAGCGTATCACGCCATACAAGTAATTAGTAAAGATGCAGAGGGTGGTGGATAATGAATTATTTTTTAACAGAAGAACAACAGATGATCAGAGATCTGGCTGCTAAAATAGCAGTGGAAAAGGCGGCACCTGTTGTGGCAGAGCTTGATGAAAAAGAGGAGTTTCCGTGGGAGGTAATGAAGACACTTGCTTCTTCAGACCTTTTTGGTGTTTATCTGCCAGAGGAATATGGCGGATTTGGCGGCGGGGTGTTTGAACTTTGTCTGGTAACCGAGGAGTTGAGCAAGGTTTGTTGCGGGATGGGTGTTTGCTATGCAGCGTCCGCTCTGGGTACACTGCCTATTCTTCTCTTTGGAAGCGATGCTCAAAAGCAGAAATACCTTCCGGATATTGCTGCGGGCAAGAAATTGGCTGCCTTTGGCTTAACAGAGGCTAATGCCGGCTCTGATGCTGCGGCTGTAGCAACTACGGCTGTCCGTGATAATGATTCTTATGTGCTCAATGGCACAAAGCAATGGATTACTAATGCAGGAGAGGCAGAGGTTTATACGGTTATTGCCATAACAGATAAGGCAAAGGGCATTCGAGGGGCATCTGCCTTTATTGTGGAAAAGGGGACACCAGGCTTTTCCTTTGGGCAAAAAGAAAAGAAGATGGGTATCAGGTGTTCTGCTACAAGGGAGCTTGTTTTTCAGGACTGTCGTATACCAAAGGAAAATATTATTGGACGGGAAGGAATGGGCTTTATTGTTGCCATGAAAACCCTTGACCGTGCAAGGCCAGGGGTAGCGTCTCAGGGCGTGGGACTGGCACAGGGTGCACTTGACCATGCTATAAGGTATTCAAGGGAAAGGGTTCAGTTTGGTCAGGCAATATCCTCATTTCAGGCAATACAGCATATGCTGGCTGATATGGCTACCCAGACAGAGGCGGCCAGGGCATTAACCTATGCTTCTGCCAGAATGATAGACTCCGGGGATGACAGTATATCCAGAGAGGCAGCTATGGCTAAATTGTTTGCCACTGATGTATGCATGAAGGTAACAACCGATGCGGTGCAGATATTTGGCGGGTATGGGTATATGCGTGAATATCCAGTGGAAAAGATGATGCGTGATGCCAAGATTCTCCAGATCTATGAGGGTACAAACCAGATACAACGAAATGTAATTGGGTTGGCATTGATCAAGGAGATGGCAAAGAAGAAAGTCTGACAGGTTTGACAAAGTCTGACAGGTCTGACCTGTCAGACTGGTCAGACTGAGGGGAAAAAGATGAATATTATTGTTTGCATTAAGCAAGTTCCTGACACAGGCTCAGTAAAGATTGATCCAGAAACAAATACCCTGATTAGAAGCGGGGTGCCATCGATTATTAATCCATTTGACCTGAATGCCGTAGAGCTGGGTCTGTCCTTGAAGGATGAACAAGGCGGCAAGGTAAATGTCATTACCATGGGTCCGCCACAGGCAGATGAAGCCTTGCGGAGTACACTGGCTATGGGTGCTGATAATGCCTGCTTGCTCTCTGACAGGGCGTTTGCCGGGGCAGATACACTGGCTACATCATATACACTTTCCATGGCTGTCAAAAAAATTGGGAATTTCGACCTGATCCTGTGCGGCAAACAGGCAATTGATGGGGATACAGCACAGGTTGGTCCTGAGCTGGCAGAGATACTTGGTATCCCTCAGGTAACAAATGTCTCTAAACTGATTGAGGTAAAGGATACAACAATCGTTGTTGAGCAGGAATTAGAGGATGGGTGCGAGATAGTAGAGGTGGAAAGGCCATGCCTGCTTACAGTAACCAAGGAGATAAACAAGCCGCGAATGCCATCACTGAAAAATAGTATGCGGGCAAAGAAGGCGGAGATCCCTGTCTGGAAGGCATCAGATATTGATGCTGACGAGGCAAGGATTGGATTAAAGGGGTCTGCAACACAGGTGGTAAAAATATTTGATCCGCCAAAACGAACAGATAGACGAATCTTGCAGGGTGATGTGGATGAGATGGCGACAGAGCTTGCAAAGGAATTGAGGAAGAGGCTGCTGTAAATAAGCATTCAGCTATCAGCCCTGAATCTCGAATCTCGAATCGCGGATTGCGAATCTGCAGAAAAGGAACAGATTCATGATTCGAGATTCGCAATTAATAATGCCTTACATCTCTCGTTATCTGGTGCTGAAGGCTGACAGCTGATGGCTGAACGCTTACGAAAGAGGTTATCGGCTTGCAGACAATAGCAGTAAAGATATGCGGGATTACTAATATTGAGGATGCCTTGCTTGCGGTTGAGGCCGGGGCTGATGCCCTTGGGTTTATCTTTGCGAAAAAGAGTTCAAGGTTGGTAAATGAGGAAATAGTAAAAAGAATAATCAAACAAATACCCCCATTTGTAACTACAGTGGGGGTATTTGTTAATGAGTCGCTTAATGTGGTGCAGGATATTGTCGAATATTGCTCACTTGATATTGTTCAACTCCATGGAAATGAATCACCACAGTATTGCTCCCAGCTTGGCAGACGAGTCATAAAAGCATTCAGGATACAGGATGCTGCCTCCCTTTTGGAATTACCCAAATATCATGTTTGTGGCTATTTGTTGGATACATTTGTTGAAGGATCTGATGGCGGCACAGGGAAACGATTTGATTGGAATCTGGCAACAGAGGCAAAGAAATACGGACGAATTATTCTTGCTGGTGGACTTAATCCAGAGAATGTGGCTGAGGCAATTGTGCAAATAGAGCCATATGGGGTGGATGTTAGCAGTGGAGTGGAATGCTTGCCCGGGAAAAAGGATAGGGCAAAAATGATGGAGTTTGTTCGCAGGGTTAATTTGTAGGTGCGGGTTCTAAACCCGCTCTATTTCCCTGATTATTCCCCTTTCGGAATGGGGGTTAGGGGTATTCCCCTCCTGGGCTTATCCTTACCCACATCTTTGGGGGACAGAATTCTGATGGGAAATGCTGCAAAACAGCAGAAGCATGTACTCCAAAATGATTAACAATTCATCAATTCCACGATTCAGCAATTGTCAATTGTTGAATTAATGAATTGTT
>JAHIZN010000385.1 GCA_018814245.1 bacterium | reverse complement strand
TATGATTTCGTTTGAAGCAGCACAGAGCACCTCTGTCAGGTCGCAGCTACAAAGATTCCCACACACAACAATCGATCACATCGTAGCTGCAGGGCTTGTCCCTGCTTAACGACACTCACAAGGGATCCTCTCTGGCAGGGATGTCCCTACAAATTGTTATGCGTAAAATTAAGGTTGACACGACACTACCCATTTGAGACAAGAAAGAGCCGCCAAATATTATGAACCACTACCCCTATAATAAGTATTAACAAAGAGCTAATCAGGCTGATTGTTAGTGCTCTATTTATAAGCTCTAGTATAACCTCTTTCTTTGCCTCACCAATAAACGGCTTTTCACACAATTCGCCTTGATAAAAGCAATTTCCGCCTAATCTTATTCCCAATGCTCCTGCCATAGCTGCTTCTGAAATACCACTATTTGGTGAACAATGTTTTTTGCCATCCCTCAACATTGTTTTGAAGGATAAACTAAATCCATTTCTCAAAATAAAAGAAGCTACGCAAATTAAAAAGCCACTAATACGAGCAGGAATAAAATTTGCCGCATCATCTAATCTTGCCGAAAACCAACCAAAATGCAGATAATTCTCATTTTTATAGCCAACCATTGAATCGAGCGTATTTATTGCCTTGTAGGCAATGGCTAACACTGGTCCTCCCAATATTAAGTAAAATAAAGGGGTAACAATGCCATCACAGGTGCTCTCAGCAATACTTTCTATGCTTGCCGTAATAATTCCCTTTTTATCTAAATTTTGGGTATCTCTGCCTACGATCTTAGAAAGATTTTTTCGTGCTGTAAGTAAAGAATCCTTTTCCAGTTCTTGCAGGATAGCCTTTGCCTTGACTCGTAAATCCTTAATAGAGATTGTGGTCCAACCCAAACAGACCCATGCTAAATTCCAAAGATAAGGATGTAAATAACTTGCGAGTGTTAGAAACAGATAAGCGAGGCTGGTGCTTATTCCCAACACCAGAAAAGCTAATACTCCCCCCTTTACCCGTTCAACCCACCAGCTACTTTTCCCCTTTAACTTACGATCCAAAAGGCTTATCAATTTCCCCATTCCACGGACAGGATGAGGAAACCATTCCGGGTCACCAAAGATTAAATCAGCAATATAGGAAAAAGCTATTAACATCTGTTTTTAATTTTGCTTAAACACTGCTTCTTTTGTATAAAACTCAATTTTTGTCTTATACCCCCTTTATAAATCTATTACTCGATGTTCAAGTTTTTTCGGTAGTGTCTGTAAATAGCTAATTCTTGGTGGATAGGGAAAACATTCCTCATTTATAAGCTGATAAGCGACCACAAGAGGAGAGCACCTCTGGCAGGTCGTAGCTACAAAGATTCCCACACACAACAATCGATCACAATGTAGCTGCAGGGCTTGTCCCTGCTTAGCAGACACCCACAAGGGAGCCTCTCTGGCAGGGATGTCCCTACAAATGGTTATACGACAAGTTAAAGTTGACACAGCACTACTACTTCAACGCATCCTTAATCAATCGTATCCGTTGATTTATCGCCTTTTTCCATTCCGGTTTAGTAGTATTCTTGGCAATATCCTCATAAACCTCTATTGCCTTTTTCCATTGCTCTTCTTCCTCATAAATCTCGCCGAGCTTGATTAGGGCAGTCAACCGCCATGTGTTTGTTTTAGGGGATGAATCCTTAAGCTTGAGATACTCAAGTTTTGCCTTTTCCTTGTCCTGCATGGCAAGATAGCAGTCACCGGTATTATAGATTATCTCATACTTGCCTTCATCGTGAACCTTTCCCAAAAGGCTGTTAAGGGTCTTGATTGCATCTTGAAAATTTTCCTGCTTGCGATATATTGCAGCTAATTCTAACAATGCCTTGTTGGTCATGTCATCATCAGGATATTTTTGACAGAATAGCTGATAGGCATTAGCTGTTTCATCTAATTTACTCATCTTTTTATAGCACAGGGCAGTGTTGAAGAGGGCTGCAGAGGTATATTCAGTGTTAGGGTAGTTTTGGGTAATGTTTTGATATATCTTGACTGCCTCTTCAAGCCTTTCTAAATTGTAGAATGATGTGCCCAGATGAAACATTGCCGCAGGGATTGACTCATGGTTTGGAAAATTTTGTATTAATCTCTGATAAACCGTGATTGACTCCTCGTAACGCTTAAGCTCATAAAGGCTTTCCCCAAGCAGGTATTGAGAGTTGGGCATGTATTTGCTGTCAGAGTAGTTTATGGCTATTCTGGAAAACTCTTCTACTGCCTTGACATACTGTTCAAGGTCAAAGTATTTTTGTGCTAAATGAAATTGCATCTCTGGTGCTAATTTGCTCTTGGGATACTTAGCGATAAAACCCCTGAGCATGTTAATCACGGCTATGTCCGGGCTTTCCTCTTTGTTGCCAGTGGTGCTGCCTGTGTCAGAGGCAAGAAGTTTCCTTTCCTGACGAGAAAGGGATGCCTCTATAGCAGACAAGGCATCGCTTGCCTTTGGGTCATCAGGATAGGCATCAATAAAGCCTTGAAATTCTGCAATTGCCTTTTCATCATTCATGGCATTATAATATGATTGTCCGATTCTCAATCGTATGTCCTTGATATTAGGGTTTTTGGAATAATCCTTGGCAATCCTTTGATAGGTTGTAATGGCTGTATTATATTCCTGTGCCCGAAAGTATGTATCTGCTATCTTGCATAAGGCATCAACTGCAGATGGATGTTCCTTGTAGGTATTGCTGAGTTTTTCCCAAACATCGATTGCCTCCCGATAGTATTCTAATTGATAATAGCAAAGCCCTATTCTGTATAGCCCCTCCGGCACAAACTGATTATCCGGATAATCCTTGACAAAACTTTCATAAACCTCGAGTGCCTCAGCATATTTCTTTTGATTAAATAAGCCGTTTGCTATCTCATACTGGCGGTTAACATCCATCTCTGTTGTCTCTAATTTTTTTCCAACAAGGCTTTCCTTCAGCTTTTGTCTCTTCTGGAATGCTGTTTTATACTCCCCTTTCTGGAGAAAATACCAAATCATTCCATCCTGAGCATAAAATACTGCCTCGCTTTCAGGGTAGTTATTGATAATCGTCTCATATATTTCTTTTGAATCCTCAAAGTCTCCTTGTTGATAATATGCCTCTGCAATCATCAAGTAAGCAAATGCCCGCCAATTGCTCTTGCTTGGCGGAAAACTATTAAGCATGTAATGATAGCCGCTGATTATCTGGTCATAGTTTTTCTGAACATAGTAGGCACGGTTGATGAGATATATAGCTGTCTCATGAAGCTCGGTTTGATACGACTGATCAAGCACCTTTTTATAGGCAGCAATAGCCTTTTCATAGTTTTTGAGCATATAATAACAATTTCCTGATAAAAGATATGCCCTTGGAAGCAGGGGATGATTTGAGTATTGTTCAATGATCCTTTGAAAGGTAGATGCAGCTAACTTATAATTTTCCTGTTTCAAATAACACAATCCAACCTTATATAATGCATTCACCACAAGGTTAGATGTTGGATATTGATTAACAACCTCTCCAAAGTCAAAACAGGCTTTATTGTATTGTTGAAGTTCCATGCGGCTAATTCCAATCATGAATTGAGCATGAGGGCTAATCTCATGTTTTGGACATTGCCTGACGATTACCTCAAAGCTGTCTATGGCTGCAGAATAATCCTTGATCTTGAGGTATATACAGGCAAGCTTGTATCTGACAGCCACCCCAAGCTCACTCCTTGGATATTTTTGCATAAACTCACTATATTTAACCCTGGCTGAGGTGTAATCATGGCAAAGATAAAACATCTCTCCCAAGAGATAATAGGCATTTTCCAGAAAGACATTCTCTGGATAATTTTCTATGAGCTTTTTATACATACCAATGGCAAGGAGTGGCCGATTAAGCTGTTCTAATGATTGCCCTGCATAATAGATTGCTCCGGGTGTATCTACAAAATTGAATAATTCCAATGCCTTTTCATACTGCCCTTGTTTATAGTTAATTAATCCCAGGGCATAGATAACGGTTTTCTGCCGTTGATAGGCTGGATGCAGCTTTATCAGGTCATCAAATATCTGCTGGCTGTTTTTCCATTTTTCTGTCATCAGATAGCACTGAGCAATACCCAACAATGCCTCTGACCTAAGATAGCTTCGCGGATAGTTGTCGATAAGCCTTTGGAATTGTAGGATTGCCTTGTCATACTCTTTTTGATTAAAATAGCACTCACCGATTCGATAACGAGCATCATCAGCAAGGTTGCTATCCGGATATTTGGTTATGATCTTTTCATAGGCAGCAATGGCTGTCCTAAAAGCAACAGAGTCAATCTCATCCTTTAATCCATGGGTAATCTTGGTCAGCAATGCCTTTTTCTGCTGAATAGACAAGCACTCGCTAATCATAAACTGTGCCCTGATTGCTTTCTTGCTCTCAGGAAAGCGTTTAAGAAAAAGGTCAAACGAATACATGGATGCGGTCTTATCCTCATCCTGAACATACAGTTGAGCAGCAAGATTAAACAATTCATTCTCACTCAAGACACCCTTTTTCTCAGCCAGAGCAGAGCAAGGTGTAATAAGGTTGATGGTTAATACAAGCAATATTATCATCGATGAAATATTCACGAATTATTCTCCTATTGTTAACAGTTAATCAGGCTACTGTCGTGTCAACTCTCAATTGTTGGATAGTTAGGATGTAGGGACAAACCTGCCATCTGACTTGAGTGCTGTTGTAGGGGCAATTCATGAATTGCCCCTACTGTCAGACCCCTGCCTACCGCCTCAACGGGGTAGGCAGGGGTTCTCCTCTTATAGTCGTACATTGTTTGAGCAGCCAATCAATCAGCGGACAGAGCCTGCTCCCCTGCATTCGCCTTATCATTACCCACAAGTCCAACCACCATTAATTCAACAATTGACAATTGCTGAATTGCTGAATTAATGGTGGTTTTGCGACACATGCTTCGTAACTGCTCAATATTCTATGGCAATTCCGACCAAAAGGCGACCACAAGGGTCGCAGCTACAAATATCTTCGACAGGCTGTTACGGAATGCGACTTTTTGTCATTTCGAGGTAATCCGAGAAATCTTAACCTGTTGGGCATCAACGAGTTGAGATTCCTCACATTAGTTCGGAATGACACTTTAACCTA
>JAHIZN010000384.1 GCA_018814245.1 bacterium | reverse complement strand
CAATGACAATTCAGCAATTGTCAATTGTTGAATTGCTGAATTGTTGAATTAATGGTGGTTGGACTTGTGGGTAAGGATAAGGCGAATGCAGGATGTGACAAAGGTGCTGCCTCCCCTGTTTCTGCCCCACCAATAAGCGACTACAAGAGGAGAGCACCTCTGGCAGGTCGCAGCTACAAAGATTCCCATACACAACAATCGATCACATCGTAGCTCTGCAGGGTGCCGATGCTACTCCCTTGTCCCTGCTAATTCAAGTTATTCTGGAACACTATTAAAGGTTACACAGTTTTCTCATTCTGTATTCTGTATTCTGACTCCTGACTTCTGCATTCTGTATTCTGATTTTCCAGACAACAAAGAGTGCTTCAAAGATTATCCTTTTTGACATCTTTGATTGACCCAATCTCCTTTCCTCGAAGATAATTGGTATCTCTGAAAGAGAGAAACCAGCCTTTTGTGCCCGGTATTTCAATTCAATAAGAAAGGAATATCCGTCAGAAACTATTTTATCAAGGTTTATTTTTTCCAAAACCCTTCTCTTATACCCGATAAAACCAGAGGTACAATCTGAAACCCTTAAACCAGTAACCCATTTGGCATAGAGATTAGCTGTTCTTGAAAGGATAAGCCGTTTGATGGGCCAATTGACAACACTTACCGTACCATTCATGTATCTTGAACCAACAACCATATCATATTGATTAAGGGATTCTAATATCATTGGCAGGGAAGATGGATTATGTGAAAAATCTGCATCCATGCTGAATATATACTCTATATCCGGTATAGACAACGCTTTCTTAAACCCATCAATATAGGCTGAGGCAAAACCACATTTGCTCAAGCGGTGAAGACAAAAGACCTGTTCAGGATACTTCGCATGAAGTTGCTCTACTGCCTCACCTGTCCCATCTGGTGAAGCATCGTCAACTACCAGTACCTTTATCTGCATCCCTAACCCAACTATTTGTTCAATCAAGGGTTGTATACTGTCTTTTTCATTATAGGTAGGGATCACAACGATTGAATTTTTCATACTTATCATCCTCTATCAGCTTGCGAATTGGGGAATCTCGAATCTGTTTCATTCCTGCAGATTCGAGATTCGCAATTCGCAATTCAACCCACACTATGTCCTGATAGTACACTGTCTATTGTCGTTGCGAGGTTGGCAGCTGTTTTTTTCCCTACCCTTTCCATTGCCATTATTCCCCTGTTTGAGGAAAATAACGACTTTTCTTTCTTCTCCATCCCCAATGCTTTTTGTATTTACCTTTCGGTGGTTTTGGAGTGTCACATGAATAATCTGTCTCTCATGTGAACCCATGGGATCAAGCACAACATCCTTTCCTGTTTTAATTACATGTGCAGCAGCCTCGACCGCTAACTGAACAATATCATCATCCTTTTTTATCCGATACTGGTCAATATCTAAGATAATATCCTTTTTAGATCGGCAATTCTTTTTCATCATAATATTAATCAAGTATTGCAAGGCATCCAGGGTTTGTCCATTTTTACCGATAAGAAACTGAGCATCACCACTAACAATATCAAAGATTAGCTTTCCATCCTTTTCCTGAGAAGTAACCCCGCTCTTTATATTCATTAATCTCAAGACTTCATTTAACATCTGGGTTGCTACCCCTGTCCCGTCCTGAATGAGTGTGAGCCTGACCATTGCCGGGATTACACCAAACAAACCAAATATTCCTTTTTTACCCTTATCAATGACCTCAATTCCTACTTTTTCCTTAGAAACCCCAAGTTTTACTAACCCCTCTTCAATGGCTATATCCACTGTCTTGCCTTGTTGTTCAATAATATTCATGGTAGTTCTTCTCCTTTGTATTATTTTTGGTAGGGGTAGACCCCTGTGTCTACCCTGATAAGCTGCGAGTAGATGTTCTCATTCTGACTCCTGACTCCTGACTCCTGAATTCTGAATTCTGAATCCTGCTGCCTGTTATTTTTCTATTCCCCTCTTAATCAAGATTTGTTCAATTATGGTCAGAATATTTTGAGTCAGCCAGTATAATACCAATCCAGCCGGGAAATTCATAAACATAAAGATAAATAAAACAGACATAAACATTCCTATCTTTGCCTGATTTGGGTCTGGTGACGGCATCATTTTTTGCTGAATAAGCATGGTTACACCCATTAATACAGGAAGGATGTAATAAGGATCTTTTGTTGCCAGGTCATGCCAGATTAAGAAATTTGCCCCTCTTAACTCAATAGCATTTTGCAGAGTAGTAAAAAGGGCGATAAATACAGGCATTTGCAAGAGTAAGGGCAGACAGCCACCCATGGGGTTAACCTTATGCCTTTTATAAAGTTCCATCATCTCCTTGTTCATGGTTTCAGCATCGTGTTTATGCTTTTCCTTCAGCTCGATTATATGCGGCTGGATGTTTTGCATGGCTTTCATGGTTGTAAAATTTTTCTTGGTCAGGGGATGAAGTATGATCTTAATAATAAGTGTCAGGATAATGATAGAAATACCATAATTATGGGTTATCTTGTACAACATGTGAAGCAGCCATAAGACAATTAGTGTAAGGGAGTTCCAGCCAGAAAATGCGGTGAGGTTTGTCATTTCTCCTGAAAGGCTTTTTAATACCGTATAATCCCTTGGACCAGCATATACCCTTGTCTTTATGATTTTTTCTTCACCTGGTGAAAGGGCAATAGGTGTAGAGCACCCTAACTTCATCCTATCATCCATTGTTTTAACAAATATAACATCAGAAGGTTTTTCAGGGATAAGGATATTTAAGAAATACTGACTGCTTTGAGCTATCCATGAAACATCCTTCTTTTTAATCACGCTATCTGTTGGTGTAGCAGGAGAGATAAACCCTAAAAAGGATAATATCCCTTGGAGTGCTCCGGCTTGATGGTGACCGATCTTTTCTACTTTACCATTTACCTGCGCATCCTGCTCCAGAATAGTCAGGTGAGAATGTTTTAATTGTGCCTTTTTTATATCATTCTCTTGGGCTGTCTTGCATGGACTTTCCCAAAACATAATCATATCATTTTTTAGTGTGGTATCTGAGAGGTTTTTTATAGATATTTCTACTTCCATCAGATATGTTCCGGGTATCAATTTGTATCTTTTGGTAATGGCTGCCCCTGGCATCGTTTCTACCCCATAATTGATTTCCCGGGTATATTGATCTATACATGAAAAGCCCTTAGGTGTTAAAGATTCTGTGCCAAGGTAAACGCTTAGTGGATAATCAGCCTCAGTGTGTACAGGCGGCAGGGCAAGCTCTACCGGAGACTTATCATGTTCGATTATCTTTAATAACTGAAGTCCGGCTATTTCGCCCCATGGGTTGAGCTTTACAGACATAACCTCTGTCTTGAAACACAAGTCTTCCTCGGAAACATTCAGTCCTGCTCTCTTATCCGTGGTTGGCTTTGGGACAAGGGACAGAGATGATGGTTGAGGCAAAGCAGTAACCTGTTGACTCAAAGTCTGCGGAGAATGCTCTACCTTTTTGTATGCCATCATATTATAACCTAATAAGATAGCAGCAGATATGGTGATAGCTAATATTACTCGTTTTTCCATTTTCTATACACTTCCTTTGAAATGCCTTCACCCTGATAAATCAGGGTGCTGCTCTCAGTTATTCCGCTGGATCATATCCGCCATGGTGGAAGGGATGACACCGTAAGATTCGCCTGATAGATTTCCACAGTCCTTTCCACGCTCCATGCACAGATATGGCATCATAAGCATATTGAGAACATGTGGGGAAAAATCTACAGGTTGGAGGAAATAGAGGAGAGAAAAAATGTCGATATATCCTTATTAACCAAAGAAAACTTTTTTTTACCATAAAATAGTCTACGATAGAGGTGCTGCCTCTTTTTTTAAGATATTTGCTTTCTTAAAGATGTAAAGTAGATTTTTTTCTACCTCATGAAATGTTAAATCAGGAAGGTTTCTTTTTGCTACAAGCACTATATCTAATCCCTGAATAAGTTTATTCTTGTTTAACCGATATGCTTCCCTTAATAATCTTTTTGCCCTATTTCTTTTAACAGCTCCTCCAACCTTTTTCCCTGCAACGATTCCCACTCGTCTGACAGTAGAATCCACAGGTGACAGAGGTGCTGCCTTTGCCAGAGGTGCTACCTCTAAAACAAACAAAACAAAAAATCTGTGATGATAAGCTATGCCTCTGGAATATACAGCATTAAACTCTGCTACTTTCAAGAGTCGTTGATTTTTTGGCAATCCATAATCTTCTCTGAAGTTCATCAGATATAAGCATCCTTGATTTAATCATTTAATTCTTCTTCTATCCCCCTTTTAACTTATGGGATAAGGATAGTCCTTCCCTTTTGTCTCCTTCTATTAATTACCCTTCTTCCACCAGGCGAACTCATTCTTTTTAAAAAACCACGACTTCTTGCCTTTCGACGATTATGTGGTTGAAATGTTCTTTTACTCATTAATTAAACCTCCTATGATTCATTTATTTTTTTATTATACACCAAAAATCTCAATCTGTCAACAATTATTAATCAGAATTCAGCAGTGGAGACGGCGACCACAAGGGGGTAACACCCATGGCAGGTCGCAGCTACAAGTTTTGCCAATGAATAGCTGTTATATTATAATGTCGTGTCAACTTTCAAGTGTCGGATATTCAGGATGCAGGGACAAACCTGCCACCTATCTTGCGTGCTTGTAGGGGCAATTCATGAATTGCCCCTACGGTCATGTCAACCTTAATTTGACGCATAACAATTTGCAGGGACATCCCTGCCAGAGGGGCTCCCTCTGTG
This sequence comes from bacterium, assembly GCA_018814245.1. Taxonomy (GTDB): domain Bacteria; phylum UBA9089; class CG2-30-40-21; order CG2-30-40-21; family CG2-30-40-21; genus CG2-30-40-21. The sequence continues at coordinate 7,638 of JAHIZN010000384.1, read as the reverse complement.
GGTATCTGTTAAGCATGGACAAGGGAGGCAGAACTTCTGTCACCCACTGCATTCGCAGAGCCTGCCCCTGCGAATGCCTTATCCTTACCCACAAGTCCAACCACCATTAATTCAGCAATTCAACAATTCAGCAATTCAACAATTGACAATTGCTGAATTAATGAATTGTTGAATTATTAATCATTTTGTGGCACATGCTTCTGTTATTTTGCAGCATTTCCCATCAGAATTCCGTCCCCAAAAAGATGTGGGTAAGGATAAGTGCGAATGCAGGGGGCAGGCTCTGTCCATACATAATTAACTATGCGACAATTAACAGTTGACACGACAGTAGACTTGTACTGCGATATTTACATCTCCACACGGGTGATAACACCGTGCAGCTTGTGTGAGGGAAGTTTATAGAACTGGGCAAACGATGGTGTCAAATCCTTAATCATCGCAAATATCTTCCAGAGAAAGTTTCCTGTTGCAATATCGTCAAGCCCATAGAAGATGGCCTTACTATCTATTTCTGCCTGCCTTAATATCTCTTCTACATTGATAATCTCCATATATCCCAGTTGTATCTCAAATACGCTTATGCCTTCGGCGAGATCATCCTTGAAAAAACCTATAGCTTCGAAAGGGTCATCTATTGTGCTTATTGAGACAAACACATTATCCTCATATATTATATTGTTGACAAACATTGTATTAACAATATACGGTGGAATAGTCTTTGTCCCCCTTGTGAAAAAAATGGCTGTGCCCTTAATCTTGCTCATTGTTTTATATGCCTGATTATATTTTTCAAGAAAAACATCAATATCCATCAACTCAATTGTTTTATAAAGCCTTTTTTGTCCTGAGGTATAAATCATAATTACACTGAGTGGAATCAATGCCAGGATAATTGACCAATAACCACCATGAGGTATTTTATAGGTATTTGATGCCAGAAATATTATAGCCACAATGGTCACGAAAAAAGAGATAATTGCATACGGGATTTTACCCTTTAACGAGAATATCCAGGCCATCATAATACCTGTTAAAGCCATTGTCCCTGTAACCGCGAGGCCATAAGCGGCACTAAGACGATGTGATTCCTTAAACTCATACATGATAAATAAAACAGCCCCCAGCAAAAACCAATTCACAAATCCAATATATACCTGTGATTTCAATTTAGCAGATGTATAATCAACCTTTAGCAGAGGCATAATATGGGTTGTTATTCCCTGATAGATAATGGAAAACATCCCGCTAATCATAGCCTGAGAGGCTATGATCGTCGCTATTACGCTGAGGATAAGAAATGAGATATAAAGAGGTTGTGCCTGATGAAATATCATGGCAAAAAGAATGTTTTTTGCCTCTGGATGAGCAATGATATAAGCACCCTGTCCAAGGTAATTTAATAAGAGGGCAGCAAAGACAAAATACCATGCCCTGACAATGGGTTTTCGTCCCAGATGCCCCATATCAGCATATAAGGCTTCACCACCTGTTGCACAGAGAATAACCCCTGAAAGCACGAAGAAGCCGCTGATACCGTTTTCCATGAGAAACTTAAAGGCATAGTATGGATTTATAGCCTTTACCACTGATGGAACATGAAATATTGAGACAATCCCTGAACCGGCTAATGATAAAAACCATAGCAGCATTAAGGGTCCGAAAGCCTTTGCAAGCTTTTCACTTCCCTTTCTCTGAAAGGCAAATAGTAATATCGCGATGATAGCGGCAATAAGGATAAGACTTGTCTGTTTTGTATCTTCCAATCCTGGAATTAAAAGCAAACCTTCGACAGCACTCAATATACTTATAGCAGGGGTAATTATACCATCACCAATAAAAAGGGATATGCCGATAAAAGAAAGCAGGGTAACCAATGCCATCTGTCTGCCTGATTTCAAAAGGGGAATAAGGATTTCCCTGAGAACAATTATCCCGCCCTCACCTTTTTTGCCAAGGCTTGTGGCCAGCCAGGCATATTTAACCATAACAAGTATAAACAGTGTCCAGACAATGAGAGAAAGGACACCCATCACATTTTCTTGTGTCGGCTTGGTGAGAAGAAATATAACTGTAAGTGTATATATCGGACTTGTCCCGATGTCTCCAAAAACAAGCCCAAGTGATTTTATGATACCATTTACAGGCGATTCTTTTTGTTTTTCAAGCATTACTTAATTCCTGACTTCTGAATAAAGTCTGTTTTCGAGGTTTGCCGCTACTTCTTCTCTCGCAACTGTGCTGCTTCAAACGGAATCATAATTTCCTTCAATTTTAAGTTAGCGATTTGGGAGCTTGTTAGCTAATAGCTATTGCAACAAAAAGGGAAAGAGCCACAAAGGGTGTAATCTATAGGAAACATGGTTGTATCTATGAAGTTACACCCTTTGTGATTCTTTCTCTGTAAACAAGATTGACATGATTTGGTCTTGAGCATGACCCCAAGAAAAGTCGCTTAATAATTGAATTGAAAATACGATTCACGGTGAACCAGCACACTCTCCTCTTGTAGTCGCTTATTGGTGGGGCAGAAACAGGGGAGGCAGCACCTCTGTTACCCACTGCATTCGCAGAGGCAGGCTCTGTCCATACATAATTAACTATGCGACAATTAACAGTTGACACGACACTACTTCCCCTTTTCCCTTATCAATTTGATAAATCGATCCAACACCTTAATCTTTTCTATGTCTTGTGTATAAGAATAGACAGCCGAATTCCCTTCGCCCATTTTTTCCAGAACGCCCAGAGAAAAAAGGTGAGTAAGACAATCTCCCACCTGATTACAATCCCTTTTCAGCCACCGGGCAATATTAAGAGCAGTATCCATAGCAAATTGATTGGTATTAAAGAAGACAACTATCTCCATTTCGTCATTTGATTGGGATAATTCTTCTAAAAATTCTGTGATTGATTTCATCCGTAAATCCTTTTACCACAAAGACACAGAGAATAATGGCAAAGTTTATTGGCGGCATTTCTCAGGGAAATCTTAGCAAATCCATTCTGGATTCTGATCTGAATTCTGACTACTGAATTCTGTTCTTACGAATATCTGTCCCATATACTATGGCTGCCTATCTGTATTTCTTTCCTACTATCTTCCCTTACATCTCGTTTTCGCAATCTACCTCTTTCCATCTCATCTCGTCTGACAATTGAATGAATGCGAATAAATGCCTCAACAGCCATTGGGTCAAATTTTTTCCCGGCACCTCTTCTTAAAACAGTCATTGCCTCTTCGTCGCTCATGCCTACATAAGATCCCCTGCTTGTTACCATTTTGTCAAAGACATCAGCAACGGTTATGATGCGTGCTCCATTTGGTATTTTTTCTCCAACAAGACCATCCGGATAGCCAGTACCATCATACATCTCATGATGATGATAAACAAGGGAGATGATGGGAGACAGAAAATTCAGTGATTTTAATATTTGAATTCCAATAAAGGGGTGATTCTTTATATCGCGAAACTCATCACTATTTAGCTCGCTTTCTGGTTTTAAGAGAATACCTTCTTTTATGCCTATCTTTCCAATATCATGCAAAAGGGCTGCCATAGTAATGCTCTCAACCTCATCCTGAGGCAATCCCATTTCTTTTGCTATGCTCACAGCATATTTACATACAGCCTCAGAATGTATTCTTACAAATGGATCCCTTGCTTCAATGATCAAGGTTAGCAATTTTACTACTTCATCGCTATATTTTTGCAATTTATTAGATACATCAGCATATTCAATAGCAATAGATGCTTGTGTAGAGATTGTAGCAAGCAATTCTATGTCCTGTGAATCAAAACTCCCACCGGTTATCTTTGAGGCTACATTAAGGCTTCCAACTACTCTCTCTCTGATAGACATGGGAACGCTGAGATAGGAATCTTCAATATAAATGGCTTTCTCTTCATCGCTAAGGGTTGCATCTTCCTTGACATTATTTATCGCTAATGGGGCATTATTTTGAATTACCCTGCCGGCAATCCCCTGTCCCAAAGACAACTTTTCCTCTTTTTCCTGTTCCATATAGGTCAAGCCATATGAGCCTGTTATCTTGATAATATTATCCGGAGTAAGAAGTGATGAATAATATGATTTTTTTACCCTCATAACCTTTGCCGTAAGTTCTAATATTTGATTGAGTAAATTTTTAGCCTCAACCATGGCCGTCATCCTGTTTATGGCGTGGACAGCAGAAAGCTGAAGTGCCCGCCGCTTTATCTCTTCAAAGGAATTTATATTTTCAAGAAATATGCTTATTTGATTTGACAGGATAGAGAGAAATCTCTTGTCATCCTCTCCAAACCCTTCTGAAGACAGTTTGTTAAAGAACTCCATAACCCCTTTTACTTGTCCATTTTCAACAACAGGAACAGCAATTATATTTTTCACAAACACCTCAGACAGGGGAATAACCCTACTATCCTGCCGGGCATCCTCAATAATCAACAATTCATTATGGCTGGCTGTCCAACCAACAGTTCCCTGATCCATCTTAAACCTTAAGGACTTAAAGAGTGCCTCTGAAATCCTCTTTTTGCCCTGACCAACCCTGGCAATAAAGCTGCCTGCATCCTCGTCCCACAGGTATAAAAAGCCCAGTTCAGCCTTAATTACATGATTGGCAATATTTATGGAATTAGCCAGAATATCCCTTGGATTTGTGCTCAGGCTCATCTTAGAAGCAATCTCCTGCAGTCCCTCAAGCTCTTCAATCTTTTTCTTGAGAGTGCCGCAGACACGGGCATTTTCTATAGCTGTTGCTGCTGCCTGAGCAATAGCCATAAGCAGCCTGATCTCTTCTTTGGAAGGGGTATATGTCCTCTGAGAAGCAATAACCAACATTCCAACCTCATATTCCTTGGCAATCAAGGGCAGGAAAACAAGTGATTCAATGCCCATGCTGCCTACAAACGGTTTTACCTCAGGGATATTTTCTACATTTTGCAAGACAGTTGGTCTGCGGCTGATAAAGGCTGCTTTTAATGTATTTTGCAGCTCTTTGTTCAGGGTTATCTCTTCTGTTGGCTTGGCACCTTCCTTAAATCCAGAGTGAGCAATTACCTGCAATGTGTTTGTTTTGGGATTTATGGTATTTATAGTAATCAGGGTATCAGGGATCAATGCTGCTACCCTGTCCAATATCTGCTTAAGAACATCCTGAAGGTTCAGCACAGATGAGAGTGCATTACTTATGACATAAAAGGTGGATAGCTCGGATACCCTTTGAACAGTTATCTCATAGAGTCTGGCTGTTTCAATAACCATAGAGATTTCATTAGCCAAGGTACAAAGGTAGTTTAGATCAGATTCAGTAAAGAGATCATGACCTGCCTGATTGCTGATGTTGAGTACCCCAATTATTTTATTCCGTATCTTTAATGGGGCACACATGGCATCTTTAACATCCTTCACCCTTTCTCTTTGATGTGTTGAAGTAAATCTGGGGTCAGCCACCTTGCCTATAAGCAGGAGCGGCTCTCCCTTTTCTGCTACCCAGCCGGCAATGCTTCCATCCCCTGGTCTTTTTTTAGTGGTTTTTATGATTTCTTCAGATAGTCCCTCAGCCACCCGAATATTCATATCGCCAGACGACTCATCAATAAGCATGATAGAGCCATTTTGAGCACCAAATATTTCTATCCCTTTCTTTAAGATAAGCTCTAAAATTTCTTGATAGTTTCTACCCTCGTTTATGGTTTTATTTATCTCATAGAGAAGGGCAAGGGCTGAAGCAGCATTTTTTAGCTCCCGATAAATCTTTGCTGATTGAAGAATCATAGCTGCTTGAGAAGACAGAATGCTTAATATTTTTTCATCTTCTTTATCAAATTTATCCTCTAATTTGTTAAATACATTGATTACACCTACAATATTCTTCTTCCAGATAAGCGGTACGCTCAACTGATTCTTTAATTCAGTCTTAAAGAAGTTGACAAATTTAGGCTCCTGGCTCAAATCAGGAATATTTTTAAGAACACCTTTCTTTGCTACCAATCCTGTAATCCCTTCACCCATTTTTAATCGCAGATCACCTGCCTTATCTTCATGAGGGTAAGTGGTCTTGCAAACAATATCACCTGAAAGGTCATCTATTAACCAGAGGGAACCCTTTTCTGCACCAGTAGCATTAACGCAACCCTCAACAATGGTATTTATCTGTTCATCTAATTCAAACTTAGAGGTAACCGCCTGTTCTATTCGGTACAGGGCGATAGAGGATGTTATCTCCTTGTGAAGTGCTTCTTTGGTTACTCCATACAGTCTTGCATTTTCAAGGGCAGAAGCAGCTTGTGTCCCAAGTATGGATAGTAGTTCTATCTCTTCCTTTGAAAATCTCCTTAGAGTAAGCGAGAAAAAGCTAAGCACTCCGATAATCTCATTTCTTATCTTTAAGGGTATCCCAAGGTATGACTTGAATTCTTGTTCAGTTATCCATACAGGCAGACTGAGTTCCTGCCGCAAATCATCGATAGAGAAGGGTATTTTCCCTTTAATCACTATCGTTCCCAGAGATTTTCTACCCTCTTTTTCTATCTCAGCCAAAGAAAAACTAATGCCTGCAGCTGATTTTTGAACCAGAAATTCTTTCTTATCCATCATTTCTACAAGACATGCATCTGTCTTGGCTAATTTTGCTCCGGCTTGTGGAAGCAGGTCAAAGACATCCTCCAACAAGAGGGTTGAGGTCAGGCTAAGAGATATTTCCTGAAGATGAGCCAATTGCTCTGCTTTTCCCCTTGACCTTTGCTCTTCATTTTTAACCCTTAAAAGGATAAAGTTATGCAGGACAAGAAGAATAATCATGAAAAAGATAGACATGAGGAGAAAGGTAAGATTTCGTGTAAAGAAAAAGGAGACTATAGACAAACCAAAAACAGTTATTCCTACAGACCAATTGACTAATTTGTCAAACTTTTCTGACTCACTCCGGGCGGTCCGTCTAAGATAAATATGTTTTTTTAATGCTTGAGGGAATAAGATAATACGCGATAAAAGGGGCTTAATATTCATCCCTTACCTCATCTTAAAAGATTTAGGTTACAATAACCTAATTTGGAAGTATAGCACATAATCGTTGTCTCGTCAAGAAAAATCGCAAACAGTGTGTAATAGGTCAGTAAATTGGTAGTGTCTGAATTAGGCTAAATATTAGTTGTGTTGACAATCAGAGGCAGGGACAAGCCCTGCAGCTACAAATGCGGTCGCATATGCTGCGGTGTCGGATCTTTGTAGCTGCGACCCTTGTGGTCGCTTATTAGCTTATGAATGAGGAATGTTTTCCCTGTCCACCAAGAGTTAGCTATTTAGAGACACCACCAGTAAATTGGGAGAAATTGCTTTATGCTGAACCCTTGTAGGAGTAGACAGGTTGATATGAGAATCTTAATGGAGAAGATGACTATGCGGCTGGGATGGGATGAAGCGTAGTGTCGTGTCAACCTTAACTTGTCGTATAACCATTTGTAGGGACATCCCTGCCAGAGAGGCTCCCTCTTGTGGGTGTCCGTTAAGCAGGGACAAGGGGGCAGCACCTCTGGCACCCTGCGGCTACATTGTGATCGATTGTTGTGTGTGGGAATCTTTGTAGCTGCGACCTGCCCTCATCCTTACCCACAAGTCCAACCACCATTAATT
>JAHIZN010000383.1 GCA_018814245.1 bacterium | reverse complement strand
CCAGTACCCTTTATCTCTTTTATCTTATCCATCTGTCCGATTATTTCAACTGTATCTGCTGTAAACGACAACTTTCCCTTACCGACAATAACCTTTCCAGATAAAACAGTTATCCCTTGTTTCTTATCCCAGACAGCCTTATCAGCTGTAATGGTTAATTCATTACCATTGCCAGAGGTGCTGCCTTTGCCAGAGGTGCTACCTCCTGCAGCATAACAGGATAACGATATGCAAATCCAGATAAGTCCAGCCCACATAATCTGTTTCACTATTTTTTATCCTCCCTCACGCTAATTCTCACCCCTCTTGCCTCAACCACTTGTGTTACAGGATTAATGGTCATGGTATCTGCCTTAAATATGGCACCATCCATCTGAATGGTTATCTCTTCAGGGCTGGTTAATACTGAATGCCGTGCATCCCAGATAAGCCTTGAGGAATAGAAAATATTTTTGGAGGTAGCACCTCTGGCGGAGGCAGCACCTATATTAGTTGTATCCTTGGCTACGACCTTACCAACAAGCTCAATTTCCCGGGTATTTGTTTCAAGCCTGCCATCATTGGCTTTTACCTTAAGCACAGCCTCTTCTGTTTGGGGATGAAAAAAGGTGCATGTAATGCCATGAAGATTGATTATCTCCTGCTTGGTCTCTGCGTTCTTACCAGATAATTCCCATTGTGGCTTTCCATTTACTGTTTCGATGAGATGAAAGCCTTTCATGGTTACTGCAGGCATATTTTCAGGGGTATGTTCCCTATCATCATTCTTAGGGCTGCATCCTGCTATTCCGCAGCATATAACTATTATAATAAGCCGCAAATGGTTATGCATAATCATTGCCTTTTTCCTGAATCGCGAATTTCGAATCGCGGATTGCGAATCTGCATAAATAAAACAAATTCGCAATTCGCAATTGTCATTACATAGCTGTCCGCAGCCGTTTTTCAAGGGCTGCATATTCATCCCAAAGCTCTTTTGGCAGTCTATCACCAAATTTGTCAAAAAATTCTGATATGTCCTTCAATTCCTCCAACCAATTAGCAGGATTAATGTTTAATAACTGTTTCATGGCATCTGCCTGAAGGTTGAGTCCAGTCATATCAATACCATCGGATGCAGGGACATATCCAATTGGTGTTTCAATAGCCTGAACCTTATTATTGCAACGATCAATAATCCATTCCAATACCCGAAGATTTTCGCCATAGCCGGGCCAGAGAAAATTATTATTTTCATCTGTTCTAAACCAATTCACATTAAATATTTTAGGTGTTCGTGCCATCATTCTGCCCATCTTAAGCCAATGACCAAAATAGTCAGCCATATTGTATCCACAGAATGGCAGCATAGCCATTGGATCTCGTCTTACCTTGCCCACTGCCCCGGACTGAGCAGCAGTCATTTCAGAGGCCATGGTAGCCCCAACAAAAACACCATGCTGCCAGTTAAAGGATTCATATACAAGCGGAGCAAGATGAGCCCTGCGTCCGCCAAAGATAATCGCTGAGATAGGCACACCATTATGATGCTCTATGCGGTGGGAGACAGACGGACAGTTTGCAATTGGGGCAGTAAATCGGCTGTTTGGGTGAGCACCATTGATATAGTTTCCATTGGTATCAATCATCCCATGTTTCCATGTCTTTCCCTGCCAATCAATACCATTGTGCGGAACCTGTCCATCACATCCTTCCCACCAGACTGTTTTATCAGATTTAAGAACAACATTGGTAAAGATGGTATCCCTTTGAACCATAGCTGCTGCATTGGGATTGGTTTTAGAATTGGTTCCAGGTGCCACACCAAAGCATCCAGCCTCAGGGTTGACTGCCCACAATGCCCCATCACTGTCAATCCGCATCCATGCAATATCGTCTCCTATTGTCCAGATGCGATACCCTTCCCGCTTTAATCCCTTTGGCGGAATAAGCATGGCCAGATTAGTCTTGCCGCAGGCACTGGGAAATGCAGCAGCAATATAATCCACATACCCATTAGGGTGTTCTACTCCCATGATAAGCATGTGCTCTGCCAGCCATCCCTCATTTTGGGCAATGTGACTGGCAATCCTGAGGGATAAGCACTTTTTGCCCAGAAGGGCATTTCCGCCATATCCGGATCCAACGCTCCAGATGGTGTTATCCTGTGGAAAATGCATGATAAACCTGCGGTCAACATCTAAATCTGCTGTACAATGAAGACATTTGGTAAAATCTACCCCCTTGTCCAATTCATTGGTAACTGCCTTGCCCATACGGGTCATAATCCGCATATTCAGGACAACATAGATACTATCTGTCAGCTGCACCCCAACCTTGCTGAATGGGGAGCCAACCGGTCCCATGGAAAATGGTATAACGAACATGGTCCTGCCCTTCATTGAGCCATCAAATATCCCGCCTGCTTTCTTATATGCCTCTTCAGGTGACATCCAATTGTTATTTGGTCCTGCCGTCTCTTTATCCGGTGTACAGATAAAGGTCAGATGCTCGGTTCGGGCAACATCATTAAGAGCAGTCTGATGGTAAAAACAACCAGGCAATTTTTCCTGATCCAGCTCAAGCAATATACCCTTGTCAACTGCCTCTTGCTGAAGTCGTTCCTTTTCCTCAACAGAGCCGTCACACCAGTAGATACTATCTGGCTTGCACAATTGTGCCATTTCCTCAATCCATTCCAACAACTGCTTGTTACTTGTCATGTCTTTCTCCTTTTCTTAAATTTTTATTGATAACTAACCACAAAAATCACTGGTGGGCTACTGCCCATCCAGCACATTTTTCTTATTAGCCTTAGTTATTATCTTACTCCTGACTATTATTTTATGCTTGATTACTATCTTACGCTTTGACCCAATACCCTTATGCGTGTAGTTTTCTTCGCAATTTGGATTAACGACAGTAGGGCATTATTCACAGCTTCTTGATTTGGGAAAGCTTGAGCGACTTCCGGTTTAAGTACAACAACATTTGATGATTCACGAAGACATTCGGCATACTTGCCCCGCATGAGCCCCTTGGGAAAGTCTGACAGTTTATACTCAGTACGCAATTCATCTTTATCTGTTTGTTTAGCCTTCTTCATATAGTTTTCGCTCTCATTTGCTCGATAAACGAGCACTTATAATTCGAATCGTTTCATCTTTCTCAGTGTGAGACACCACTAATAACCGATCTCGGATTGAGACTCCAAAAGTGATATATCGATCTTCGGTCATTGAGTGATCTGGATCAGCACCTGTTGTCGCCATGGGGTCACTCACGGCTGTTGCGGCTTCCTCGAACGAAACTTTGTGTTTTTGTAAGTTTGACATAGCCTTCTTCGGGTCCCATTCGATTTTCATGTTTTTATTATATCCTAATTCTGATATTTTTGGTTGTTATTTTAATGTCCGAGTACCATCTTCCTTACGACTGAGTAATATCTTCCGCTCTCTTGTAAGGCTAACTATAGTATAAGGAATCTTTATATGTTTGTCAACACTTATTATCAACGAGCAGCAATTCTGTGTGAAGAGAATGAAAATCAAAAGCTTGTGTTGGTTCACCGTGAATCGTAATTTTCCATTCGATTGTTAAGCTACTTTCCCCTATGTTTTTGTCCCAGATTCCGATGTTTTTTCAGACACAGAAGGAAAAGGCAAAGGGTGTAAATAATTAGACTGGGTTGTCCTTT
>JAHIZN010000382.1 GCA_018814245.1 bacterium | reverse complement strand
TATTCTTAAAAGAAAACTTCTCACAAATTATTTGTCTCCCCTGTTTTCCCATCTCTTTTGCCACAGCCTTATTCTTAAGAAGATATATAATCCTTTCCGTTATATCTAATACATCTTTTGGTTGAACTAAAAAACCGCTTGCATTGTGAATAATTATTTCTCCGCTTCCACCTACATCTGTAGCTATTACTGGTTTTTCCATAGACTGAGCTTCAAGGATAGTATTGGCTATCCCTTCTGTTAGTGAGGGATTTACAAAAACATCAATGCTGTTATAAATATTTTTAGCATCACTCCTATGTCCAAGAAAAATAACATTCTTCTCAACCCCTAATTGCCTTGCATATGATTTCAAATTTTCTTCTTCAGGACCTCTTCCGACAATTACAAACCTTACCTCCGGGATCATTTTTTCAACCAATACTGCACATTCTAACAAAGTATCTAATCCTTTTTCATATGATAACCGTCCAATAGCCCCTATAATTGGAATATCCTCTGACAATAACAGCTCTTTTCTAAGCCCTTCTGTAGTTTCATATCCCTTCCATTCATCTACATCTACAGCATTATAGATTATGATTATCTTATCAGAAGATACCCCGCATTTAATTAGCTTATTTTTATTAGCCTCACACACGGCAATTACCTTGTCAAACCTCTTGATAGCCTTAAAATCCAGCCAGTTATAGAATCTTTGCTTTATTCCAACATCGATCCATCCATGGGCTGTAGTAAGCAATACTAATTCATTATTCATCCTTTTAAGAAAACACCCAAAAACATCGGTTTTACAATCATGAGCATGAAGAATATCTATGTTATGCTTGCTTATTAAACTGCTTATATAATTTATATCCCTAACACTTAGCTTCCCGTGTTCCTCTACCTCTATAAAATTTAATCCCATCCCCTGTGCTATACCTGTAATCTTAAACTCATCATCATCTGGTCCCTTAAGATAAACCACTATTACATTGAACCTTTCCTTATCATGCTGTTTAGCAGAAACAAGAATGGTTTTATCTGGTCCACCACCAGTCGTATGAGTACTTCTAAATTCCATGATATTTATCTTTCTCATCTTATTGTAATTCTCCATAATATTTTTAATAGCAACTTCTGACATAATATCCTATCATTTTCCTTTCACAAGCCCCACAAATGTCCCAATCGTTCTGGCAAAAAAATATACACCATAAAACCCAACCGCTTCCTTAAAACAAACATGTTGTTGTTTGCCCATAAGATATAACCGCGCAGCATAAAACAGTACAGGAAAAACAACCACCACGCATCCCATGCAGGCAACCCCAAACCTTTCAACAATAGAGAAAAACAGTGCCACAAATGAAAAAAAAGCCATCCAGAAAGGAAGCAGAATACTTGGCAACTCCCAAAAAGTTATTTTTCTATTTCGCATAGATGGCAAATTGGATTGTCCTCTCCACATCTCTTTTCGAAATACCTCTCTATAGTTTTTATCTTCGCCTAAGTGAATATGCGATGCCTTAGATGCCACATACAGCTTACCAAACTGACGAGCTTTTTGTGTAAAATAATAATCTTCACATGTAACAATATCCTCAGGGAATCCACCTGCTTGTTCAAATATCGCTCTGGACATAAAGAGATTCGCTGTCCCAATATATTCAACCTCCTGATCAGCTCGGGACATCTGGAGTATTACCTTTATCTTTTCAATGCTTCCAGCATCAGACTTACATTGCTGTAGAGCACTCACTGCTACTCGGTCTTGTTTGGCATGTAATTCATTCAGCATGACCATAAGCCAGTTTTGCGATAAATCAATATCAGCATCAATAAATGCCAGATATTCTCCAGAAGACTGGGAAACCCCTATGTTTCTTAGACTTGCAATTGTTTTATGTTCCGGGCAGAAAATGATCTTATACGAAATCCCTTTTTGCTCAGCATATAGACATTCCAGTGTTGCGTTTTGGGTAACAACAATCACCTCAATCTGATAATCTTCATGCTCCATTGCAAAGATTGATTCTATTGTCTGTATAAGCAATTCCTCCCGACCTTTATGAGGAATAATAAATGATACTAACATAAAGCCATCTTCCTTTTTACATTTTTATAATAATCGTTCAGAAATCCGTTCCAGTTTCACCAAAGGTTTATCAACAATCTTTGCAGGCACACCTACCACTACACAATTATCAGGGACAGATTTAATCACCACAGCATTAGCTCCAACTTGACAATTATCACCAATAATAATATCACCAAGTATTTTAGCTCCAGCACCAATAAAAACATTATCGCCAATTCGGGGAGCTTTCAGGGGATTTCCCCTATCTCCAATTGTTACCCCTTGATGGAGTGTACAGTTTTTTCCAATCGTTACTGCAGAATGGATGATAATTCCCCCAAAATGATGAATTCGCAACCCCTTGTCAATCTTTGCTTCAGCTGGTATAGAAATACCTGTGGTAATCTCAATAAATCTCTCAAGTACAAACCTTAATGGCTGGACAGGAATATGCTTGCACACACACCACCTTGCAAATCTATACACCAAAGTAGCCTGAAATCCCTGAGATAAAAGAGCACTAATCAACACCCTTGCTTTACCCCGTTGCTCTCCTTCTGCAGAGGTTATCCTTCCAAAATCAGCCTTAACATTCTCAAACATTTTAACCCTCTATCGTAATTGCTCAATATCCTGTAGCAATTCCAGAAAATTGAAAGATAATGCCTTAGTTATCGGTGGTAGTCGCAGGCTTTAGCCTGCGTAAATAACGCAACCTAAAGGTTGCGACTACAATTTTCCACCGATTATTGAGCAATTGCCCTCTATCTGTTCAGAAATTTTTTCTCCCCCTCAATAAAATACCGATACCACATCTCAAACACCAACATCTCCCATATCCGCATAGTGTGATCTGCTTCTTTTTCCTGATGTTCCTTCCACATCTGATCAATATAATTAAAATTAAAATAACCCCTTTGCCGTGTCTTTGAATCAAAAAGAATCTCTTGTGCAAACCCCTTTAATCCCCCTCTAAGCCATCCAACAAGCGGCGGCTCAAACCCTTGCTTTCTCTTCTCTATAACATCCATGGGCACAAGGTTTGAGATAGCTTTTTTAAGGATATACTTTGTATTCCTTCCTGTAGTACCCTTGATCTTAAATTGTGATGGTATTCTTCCGACAAAATCCATCAATTCCTTGTCAAGAAACGGCTTAATTGTCTCCAATCCCACTGCCATACTTGCCCTGTCCACCTTTATCATCAGGTTATCCATCAAAAACATCTTTACATCTGTATAAAGGATTTTATCTAAGGCATCCATGGCTGTAGTTTTCTTGAAAAACCCTTCACAAACCCCTAATGCACAAACCATCTCCTGACTTTTACGAAGATCGTTTATGTACAGCTCATGCTTAACATCCTCTGTAAAATAAGCCCCTCTTATTCCAAATTCTTTTTCTAAAGGATATGACTCCATTTTTATAAGCCTTTTTATCCTATCTAATTTACTTTTATCCACTATATCTAATGGAAAATTCTGCGTAATTGCAGCCAGCACAGTAGTTCTCAAAAAATTCGGAATAGGCAGCCGTTTTCTTCTTATCTGCTCTTTCAGATGATGACCACTCCCACCAAGGAGTTGATCCGGGGCGTCCCCGGTAAAGACAGCCTTGACATGTTCCCTCGTTGCCTTTGAGCCATAATATGTAGGAATAGCAGATGCATCCGCAAATGGTTCATCATAGTGCCATACAAAATCAGGCAACATGGATAATGCCATTTCTGTGGTTACCTCCACCTCGTGGTGTTCTGTACCAAAATGTTCTGCAACAATTCGAGCATGAGGAAATTCACTAAATTCCTCTTCCTTGAACCCTACGACAAAGGTCTTGAGTGGACGATCAAGCATGGTACTCAACATACCTACAATCGTACTCGAATCTGTTCCCCCACTCAAAAAAGCACCAAAGGGAACATTCCTGACTCGTTCTAATCTGGTTTGCACAGATCTCTTTATTAATTCATACAAATGCTCCGCACAATAAGATTCAGAGCTTTCCGGACTTCCATACCTGAAATCCCAATATTCTGACACAACAGTCTTTCCATTAGAACAAGCAAGGAAATGCCCTGGCTCTAACTTCTTTACCCCCTTTAGAATACAGTAATGGCTGGGTATATAGCTATAGGTCAGAAATACATCCAGTGCCTCCATTGAAACCTCTGGCGTTATTTCATCACACTCTAATATTGACTTAAGTTCTGAACCAAATACAATTCTCTTATCATCTAAAAGATAATAAAGTGGTTTTTGCCCTGCATGATCCCTTCCCAATAAAAGCTTTTTTTGCTTATTATCCCACAAGGCAAAGGCAAAGGTACCCTCCAGTTTACCCATACAATCCTCACCAAATTCTTCATAAAGATGCGCAATAATCTCAGCAGAGCTATTTGTGAGAACACTATGCCCTTTTTTAACCATTAATTCTCTTATATCAACATAATTCCAAATCTCCCCATCAACTACCACACAAATAGAATTATCCTCATTATAAACAGGTTGTTGAACGCTATCTGACAGATACAGGCAATTCACCCCAAGACCAAGATTATCATTTATATATATCCCTTCATGATCTGTTCCCCTGTACTTCATCACAGAAGACATCCTTTTGATAACCCCATCATCTACCCTCTTCTTTCTATCAAAATTAAGCACACCACATATTGATCCCATTTTAACTACCTCCTTCTAAACATATCATAAATCCCACTTATCTCCGTGAGAAAAAGTGCCTTGGAAAATCTACCAAATGGAGGAATACACGCATCCTCTCCTATATCCCTTCGTTTTAAGGCAAAAAGATCACATCCCGAAATATTATCCCCTGTAATTGTAGAACATGCTCCTTGCAACCCACTCTCCCGGACAATATTCCTGCATTCCTCATCAAACCGACCATCAGGATAGGCAAAGCATAAAACTTGTTTATTTAGATTTTGCTCAACAATATCCCTTGATTCCTTAATCTCCGACTCTTTTTCTGATAGCATCAATGTTGTAAGAAACCTGTGTGATTTGGTATGAGCACCAAAGGATATTTTATTAGCATTCATCTCTTTTATTTGTTCCCATGTAAGCATTTGGTTGTTTGCGACCATAAGATTACCAATATCTTTTTTCAACCGAGCAATTATTGTTTCCCTTATATCTTCATCCATTTCTTTTAATGTTGAAAGGATTTTGTTTATTACAGTTATCTTATCGCCAGAAACCCCTGCACCCTTTAATGTTTTAAGCAGTTCTGTTTGCAAAAATACATCCCATTTTTCTTTCAGAAGCATTCCAACCTCATCTGTCCACAACATCTTGTTGCTATCAATATAATCTGTTGATAAGAATATAGTAGCTGGCAGATTATATTTTTTTAGAACAAGAAAAGCATTCTCGTAATTATCTGCATATCCATCATCAAATGTAACAACCATATAATCATTTTCCAATGATTTCCTTTTTTGAAGCAAGCAGACTGCATCATCCAGAGAGATTATCTTATATCTCTCTTGCAACACTCCCATCTGCCTCTCAAATGCAGAAACAGAAACCGCAACCGCAGGACGATAATAATCCTTTATCTGCTTATCCTCAATTACCCTGTGATAGCATAAAATAGTAACCTTGCCCTTTTTCATCTTCCTTCTTAAAAATCCGACCAACCAGAGCAACCCGGTGTAAACAATTATAATGCTAATAATCCATTTAACTATCAATTTCATGTTAAAAATTCTCCCTGCACAAGCCACACTTTTTCTTATGCCACAAAAGATATAACTCTTCATAAGATTTTACCATCAATTCTATACTAAATTTTTCCCTTGCTCTGATAAAACCAGCTTCTCCCATTTTCTTTCTTTTTTCATCATCTCGCAACAGATTAATTATTGCTACCGACAATGCAAAAATATCTCCGGGTTGAATCAAAATACCTGTTTCTCCATCTACAACCAATTCAGAATTACCCCCTACATCTGTAGCAATAACAGGCAATTCTGCAGACATGGCTTCCAGAATTGTATTCGACAACCCTTCACTTTTTGAAGGCAAAACAAATATATCCATAATTTTCAATAATTCAACCACATCATTTCGTTCACCAAGAAAGATAACATGTTTACGCAAATCCAATTCAGACACTATTGATTCTAAATCCTCTCTTATTGGTCCATCTCCAATCAACAAAAACTTAACCGTAGGAAATTCCCTTAAAACTCCTTCAACAGATCTAATAAAAATATCAAAGTTTTTTACAGGATCCAACCTTCCAACCGTTCCAACCAAAATATCACTTTGTTCAACACCAATTTCTCTCTTTTTTTCTTCATATTTTACACAAACATCATGGAACTCAACCCCATTATGAATACAAACTATCTGTTTTTTATTAAGTCCTGTAACCTCTACTAATCCTTTCTTTAATTCCTCAGAAACAGTAACTATTTTGTCAATAAATGGTGATAATAGCCTTCGTGTCCATACCCGTCTCTTTTTTATCTCATAAAAATCATCTATATTCTTCCCATGCTCACTATAAATAACCACTGGAACCCCAGCTATTCTGGCACCAAGAACCCCATCAAAAAGGGTAGGCCAGCCCTTAGCATGAAGTATGTTTATTCTTTGTTCCTTGAACAGTTTTGCCAGTCTTAGAAAAAGAAACGGCTCATGAGACTCTCCTGTCTTCATGTCAAATATTTTCATCTCTTCCCTTTTAATTAGTTTCAGCGAGGGACCAAAGCCTGAAAGGCAGCAAATAGACGATTCAAACATCTCTGGATTCATATTATTTACTAAGGTAGCCGTGCCTTTTTCCAGCCCACCTGTCTCTAAGGAATGGAGCAAGTGCATAATTCGAACAGTATTCATCCCAACCACCTATTTTGAAGATATAACAATATTTTTTAAGGATACACTTAAAGCATAGAAAAAATAAGGCAACACATAATATACCCTATCCCCAAACATCCAGTATAATAAGAACCCATACAACGAAATCTCAAGAGAAGCTGCTATGTTTTTAATTTGAATCCCCTCAATTTCAGGAGGAGCATGCTTTCTCACAAATTGCAAGTCCTTTAATATTAAAAAAATAAAGCAAATATAAAGCAAAAACCCAATAGTTCCTGTTTCACTCAAAAGCTGGAAATATGTATTATGAGATACTCTTTTCTTGCTTCCCGGTCCTTCATAATATTCTTTACACATATAACGAAAATTCCCTGGTCCCACTCCCAGGATTGGATAATCCTTCCACATTCTCCAACCAGCCTTATAGAGTTCTATCCTTGAATTTGCAGACTCTTCGTCCTGACAGCTTTCTAATGTTTTCATCCTTCCCCAATATTGTGAGGGAGCAAAACATAGAGCGATTAAAACAACGATTCCTACAGAAATTAAAACCTTTGGAGATACCTTTGTCTTAAAAAGGATTAATATTATCATCAATACTACCTGAAGACTTGCCCCACGGGAGCTTGCAACAATAATGCAAAATATTATAGGAAAGATTAAAAGAGCAAAGCTCTTTTCCCATTTCTTTTTACTAAAAAACTTATAAAAAAGAAAGGGAATCACCATGGCTAATGCAGATGATAATTCATTAGAACCTTTAAGCTGAGCCTCTCCTATGTTTTCAAGCCTGTTATATCCTTCCATAAAAAAAGATCTGCATCCTTGAAGAGATAAATATCCACAACAAATCGCAATTATCCAATACACAAGATTTAGCTGCTTTGGAGAATTTATCAAATTAATAAACATAAAAAATATCAGCATTAATTTAAGAAACTCATTATCTACTTTCCAACTTACATCAGGAACTCCTGCATAAAAAGAAGAGAAAATCATAGTTATCAGCATCATTATTAATAGCCATACTTGAGGAGGACATGCAATAGACACATTTCGAGTAGTTAGCATTTTTAATAACCAACACACCATTGTAACTATTATAAATACAAAAAGCGGGTGTAGCCATTCTGAACCTGCCATATACCACGCACTACCAGGAAGAAAAAAATACACAAGAACAGTTCCCACTATCCCTATAAATGGATTAATAAAAATCCCTACAATTCCCATAATAAATAGAGCAATAATCAGGCTGACACGGATAGATTCCGTGAATAAAAGCATCCACCCTATCACCAAAGAAACAACCATTAAAAAAATACCGTATATTCCACATAAAGGGTTGTCTCTATTTTCCTCTTGCAATATTTTTATTTCTTCTAAAATGCCTTTTATGGATTTACCTAACAATATATTTCTCATTATAGTTAAGCCATAATTCTCTTACTTTCTCTTTTTCTTTTTCATCATAAAAATTAAAGAAATAAAGTAAAATCGGAAAGGTTATAGTTAACAAACTCTTTACTATTAAGGAAAGCCAAAGAGGCATTGCAGGAAGAAAAAAACTAATTAAATATAGCAATATTGCTACTAACAGCATCTTTAAGATTCTCTTAAATTCATACGAAATAGGATAAAACCTCTGGGAAATAAACCATGCTGTAGCTGCCATGGAAAAATAAGACAATATCTTAATTATCCCTGCCCCCATCATATTATACTTAGGGATTATTATCCAACTTAATATTACTGTAAGAATAAGTGGTACCCATACCGTAATAGGAACCCATTTTGTTTTTTTCTCAAGATAGAGCCCGACTCTAAGAACATAATTTGCCCCAAAAAATAAACAGCTTACAGCAATTAAAGGAACTATCTTATAGGCCTCCAAAAACTCTTTTCCAGCTATAACGCTTACAATATCCTTGATAAAAAAAATCAATCCTAATGTCAAAAATATTAATACAAACTCAAAATAAGTTAATATTCGAGCATATATCTCTTTAGCATCCTCCCTTTCAGCTATCTCAAACCTAAAAGCAACCCAAATCATTGTAAATGGCTGACCTATCAAGGAATTTAATATCATGCCAAGCTTACATCCAAGGGCATATACCCCAATTATCCCTAAGGAACAAAACTTATTAAGGAAAAGTCTGTCAAGATAATTCAAAAGATACATCCCTAAGTCAGCAGGTATTAAAGGCACACCAAACACAAACATTTCTTTAAGCTTAGAGTATGAAAAAGAAATCCCCACATCTTTAATTGTATAATAGATTAAGCATAGAGAAGAGATAACCCCTACAATTATTCCACTATATAATACACCTAATATTCCCATATGAAGAAAAACTATGAAATATATATTAAGCACCAAACCAAGAAACATCCGTAGAATTGAAATCGTAACATATAAAATCGACACTTCTTTAACCCTTAAATAAGCAAACGGGGTGCTTAAACAAGCTTCAAAAATCAGAGTAATAAAGCTAAGTTGAAAATAATATGTATATATATCAGTTTTAAAAAATACTAAAGAGAATTGTCTGCTAAAAACAAACAGGATCAGACTGCCAAGGAATCCGGTTAATACATTAAAGATTAGTGCCGAACTTACTACCTCTTTTCTATCATCCTCCTTCTTATAATAAAAATAATATTTACTTAATGAAGCAGCAAATCCGGCTATCAAAACTGCACTTATAATACAAACATTTAAGTCAAGAATCTCTATAAGCCCATACTCTTTAGGACTCAAGTATCGCGTATAGACAGGAATCATTAAAAAACCCATTAATCGGCCAACAATATTCCCTATTCCATAAACCACAGAATGCCCAAAAAACCTTTTAAGTTCTTCAAACATTCCCATAGAAGATTTATTCATTTCTATGACACCAGTTCCACATTTGTCTAAAAATCATCAAATCGTCGAAATCTACTTTCTTATCAGGTTGGGTAATTAATATAGGCACTTGACCCGAAGTTGTTTCTATTTGTCCAGCAACATCACCTCGTAGATCTTGTGGATTAGCCTGATAGCCATTCCAATATATAGTAAACCACATCAAATCTTCAAAATTTATTATCCCATCAGAAATCTCTTCATTTTTTTTACCAAAGTCACATAATAGTCGTTGAGGAATAGGCTCTTCTTGTTTTCTGCTGGTAACAAAGCTATATATTGGAGAGGTTACAAATGAAAAATTACGAAAATCCACATTAAGCTTGTAATAATACTTAGTATCCTGATCTAATCTTCTGAGTACCAATCCCCACTCCCCATACCATGTCTTTATCGAGTTAGATAAATTACTGGAAGATTTACCATAACATACTTCTACATACATAACAGGATTGTTATATGCATCAAACAAATAGTATGGTCCTGGCCATGTAAGAAAAGTAATAACAGCACTATTTTCATCCACAGGATAAGCGTTAATCCCTGATACCCCTCCTTCGGTAGGAAAGGTATCGTCTTCACCTATGACATGATATCCCTGTCCTTGAGATTTAGTCCTAAAATGATAGCCGGTAGACTTATTTAATCCTTCAACAACTACTTTATGATCTTTTGTCTGTTCATCAAACTTGCTTTGATGCAGATATATCCCAGGATTTGAGATCCATTCATTCTCACTTGCATATTCTACCGCTGAATCCCCTTCAAAATCTGTTATCCATTCTATGGTAGCAGAGGTAGTCTCTATTTTGGTAATCTTTACATTATCTATCCCACCCTTTGTCTTAAAGGTATACATCCATGTCCTTTTTTCTGAATTTGTTATTAATTGAAAATAATATTTAGTACCAGGCATAAGATTGGTTAATTCACAGCTATTCCCTGAAACATTCACTGATACCCCATCCTGTACATTCCCATCAAACCTTTTTGTCCCATATATAAGCTTATTAATATTCACCGAATCTTCAGTCCAACTAATAGAGGCTACCTGATTTCTACTTGTATCTATCTTTACCTCTTTAATCCCTATAGCCTGATATTCCTGAAGCATTCGATCTGCTTGAGAATAATACCAGTTTCGTTCATTCAAGTTTTTATCTAATAAAGAGGACGCTAATCTGTCCCATTCTTGATTTCCTGAAAGCTTACGAATATATATCAAAGGATATACAATTCGACAGTTGGCATAATTACTCTCCCAATCAAGACACCCATCTTGCCTAAGACCCATCTTTCCGCCTTCTTCTACCGTAAGATATTTTACAATATGCCCCATACATCCAATCAACATATCTTCTACTAATGATGGCTCAATAAAATTGTAGTATTTGTTCAGAATATCATACTCAACCAAAGGAACAAACATATAAGCACTCATCCATGGAACAGCTATCTTACACCGTTGCTCATCCTTTGCGTACTTACAATAATTACCATTATTATCCCAGTAATGGCCCTTGCCTAAAAATTCTGTTGCCAAAGATGACTGATGTTGCATCCAAAAGCCCCTTTTATAATTCCCAATCAAGCCTTTTACGCTTTCTGTCATCCCTTCCAAGTACTTTTTGTCTCCAGTAGCATTATAAGCTTGCATCACCCTCCATAATTCTACTCCTCGCTCCCTCTCTTGCAGAACCTTCACCAAAAAATTCGTCATCATATCCGGTAGTTTTATCCAATTCTTACATCTACATTCACCACATGTTTTAATAACATCCTCTGCCCATTTATCACCTGTAAGCAAATAATATACACCAGATCCAGCTACTTGGGCATGACACCTATCATCGTCTGTTACTACTCCACACCCTGCTTGATACCCCCTAC
The DNA here is from genome assembly GCA_018814245.1 of bacterium. GTDB lineage: Bacteria > UBA9089 > CG2-30-40-21 > CG2-30-40-21 > CG2-30-40-21 > CG2-30-40-21. The sequence continues at coordinate 5,046 of JAHIZN010000382.1, read as the reverse complement.
ATCCACCCTGAGTACTTATCTGTCCCCATACATCAGGCCGTCCATATTCTGCATGAATTATATGCATATCAGCAGAATGCCAGAATTTAACTTCGCCCTTATCGAAATAATTTTTATTATTACTACTCTGGATATAATACAACAAATCCTCATTCCCTGGATCCTGAGTTGTATATCTATGACAGGCAGAAGATGCTTCTTTCCCAAAATCTTTATATCCATAATCCTGTGTCTCAGAAGTAGGATCCCCTACAATATTTGGTAGTATCTTCCCAAACACCCCTGAATTACAATACCATTCTGATGGAATCTTAGGAAACACATTATAATTAAACAAAGATACCTGCTGCTCTACTACATCCTGATCAAAACCTCCTGAATTAAAGCACAACATTATACTATGAGTCTTTGCTATACCTGACCCACCAAAAAAATTCTCCCCTTCATCAGGATGAAGACATATCTTTAGTACTTCATTATTTACCACAAACCCTTTTGGATAATTCTGCCAGAAATATCGAACTGCAGCAGTTATTCCATAGCTGTCATTGTTTATATTTATCCATCCGGAAGCATGTGTTCCGCTGCCTATATTCCCACTATATGTAGAGGTACCCTGAGATACATAACATCCTCCTGTCACCTGTCTTTCATGGTACCCGGAAGGTTCTTTTCCAAGCTTGCATTTAGAGTTAGGAAGTAAATGCTTTAGCTGTATATTATACCCCTTTATCCTGACCTCTCGTTTAATAGTCGAATCTTCATCTATTATTGTATGACTCATCTTCAGGAAGCCCTTACCAGCATATGCATACACCCTGACTATATATCTAAAATCATTTGCAGCATTGTCATTTGCAACATATTTTCCCCTTATCCTTATACATGCTCTGATTGGTCCACTTTCTTCTATCTTTACCTCATCAGCAGCATACTGATAATTTGATGATTTATAGCTCTGTCCATCAACACCTATTGCCTCCATATCCCCATTCTCTATTATCTTCTCACCATTTAACCATATCCCATCAAATAATCTTCCATAATTTTTATTTATCCTGAATTTTAACACACCTGTATCCACTTCTACATACTCGGATTCATCCATTACGGTAACCTTAGCTTGCGTCCCCTCATTCCCTTTTGAGATCCCTGTACCATAATCTATTCTATATTTCCCAACATCTGCCAGAAATTGTACAAGTGCTGACTTTATTTTTCCATTTTTCCACTTGCATAATTCATGAATCTGGAAGGGTATCTCTTCTCCTCCTGTATCCTTGCTAAGCTTTAAGTTTGAAATGGCATCAAGGCATCCTTCATCTTCAGGAAATGGAACGCCAACGGCTACAGGATATTGCGTAAAGCTCTTCCCTCCTGCATCTACTTCAAACGGAATTGTACCTGCCAGGCTTTTTACTGAAATTAACAGTATAATAGTAAAGATTAAATATCGATGCATCATTATTATTTTACCCACCGTATTAATTCAAATGCTTCTGCATACTCCAGTCCAACCTTACTTCCCCATTGGCTGGCAGTATTTCTTATTGCTTCAAGGGATCGCGGATGCGGAAATTCACGCAATTCACTCTCATAACATTGAAAAGCATTTAGCTTTTGCTCAATGCTATCTTCAATATCAACAAACACATTGGGCACAAATACCCTGTCAGAAAATGGCGGGCACCATTCTGTAGATGATGGGGTTTCATAGCACAATATTTTTCTTATGCTGCTCCCCTTTACTGGTCTGGCAGCTACCATGGTTGCCTCAAACACCACCCGATGGTCCTGATTTACATCCCCATGATGATGAACATAGATTATCTCTGGTTCAATTTGTTTAATCAGTGCCTCAATGGGCTTAATTACATCCAGCAAGGGAATTCCATCCATTCTCTGATCCGGCATATCACAAAAATGTACCTGCTTCACCCCCATTGCACCACCAGCCTTATAGGCTGATTCCTTCAATTTGTTCTTCATCCCATCCTCATACCTTGATGAGGCACCCTCACTCATGATCACCACATGCACCTCATACCCATCCCTCACATGCTTAATCAATGTTCCACCCAATCCTAAAAGCTCATCATCAGGGTGAGCAGCTATTACCAATACCCTTGTCATTCTCCAGTACCCCCCTACTTCAATACATACATTTTTATCTTCCCTGAGATTGTTTTTGGAAAAGACTCTATAAACTCCACAACCCTTGGCAATTTATACTCCGGAAGATTTTTCTTGCAATACTGCAATATATCCTTGTTGTTCAGACATACATCTGAACGCAAGACCACAAATGACTTAATTATTTCACCCATAATCTCATCCGGCATCCCTACTACTGCACACTCAACCACCCCAGGCATCTCAATAATCACATCCTCTATCTCCTGAGGGTGTATCCTGAATGCACCACTCTTAATCATATCAGACTGTGCCCACAATAAAGATGTCTCTTTTTTGCCTCAAATGGGTAGCCCTTTGTAACGAAAGAAGAAAGAACCACAAAGGGTGTAATCTATAGGGAAAATAATTGACGATCAATTCAGGTAATTGCAAATGGAAGAACCTGACATGAGGATATAGTCTTAAGGAATTACACCCTTTGTGATTCTTTCTCTGCAAACAAGTGGTGTTTTCTACTTGCACAGGTTAGCCTATTTTCACAAAATTTACAGAAGAACCGATAAAATAAGATTACCCATTTGAGGTAGGAAAGAGCCAAATAATTTAAATATCAACTCATTTTTTCTTGACATTTCACCGCAGGACTTTGTGATTCTTTCTCTGTAAATGAGATTGATACGATATATTGTGTGCCTCTCATGAGCAAATTCCTATTTTGTAACAGCTTACCCGAGTACTTTCTTCCGCTCTCTTGTTAGACTTTGATTGGCTGTCTTTTTTTTCTTTTGAGTTATCGAAATATTGTGCATTCAATATTCAAGGTCTAATCCCAACTCTATTCCTTTTACCTACTCTGTTTTTTTGGAGTCGTTCAGCCAACCATAGGTTAACCAAAGTTTCTGGTAGAATACCACATGTACGGGCATGAGATTCAAGCCGTGTATAAATCTCTTGGTCAAGCGTTACACGCCGTCTATGTTTGGCCATGATTTCAAATTTAACTTCGTGGGTCTCGTCCCAATAGTCGGCAAGACTATGCGTATCCCAAAAGTCAGCAATTTCTTCTATCGTACATGCCTTTGAGATACTGGAAAGTTGTGTGTTATTACTTTTGTTCATAATGCCTCCGCTCCTTTTTATCCATATCTCGTGCACTCAAGATTAAAGCTGTGTTGTCTGATTTGTGGATAAAAAACACAATTAGATATCGTCCTGCATCAGTTTGTCCAATAGCTGAATACACATCTTCATCCTGTCTATATCCTGACTCAACAAAGCGATACTGTGGATGATTAAAAAATACCTCTTCACTCTCATCCTGTGTAACTTGATGTTTAACAGCCAGTTTTTCAAGAATATCTGGCAACCAAATAAAATTATCAATATACATAAAATAGATTCCCTTTTATCCAATGGCTATGTGTTACCTATCAAAAAAACTCACCCGCAGCATAGAAAACTACCACAAAATTTTCGCAATTACTTCAAAATGTGAACCCATCCCCAATTTCTCGGTTCTGTATACTATGTTTTCCTATCCACATTTTGGACATTTCATATTCTCTTCCACCTCCTCATATAATATTTTTTTCAGCATACATCCTTATCCTTATTTAAGTCTGCTTTTCTAATCAATACTCCCATGATTTCTTACCCTTAACCCTTTGAATGTGCCTGATGTGTTGATAAAATTTCCCAAAATTTCTTTACTATCTCTTCCCTCTTAACCCCTATCGCCAATTTTCTCAATTCCTCAATATCCTTCATCAATGCTTCCTTATTCACATCCTCAGCCTTGGTTTGGAATATCCTTTCATGCTTTGTAGCAACAGTTCCCTCTTGAGTGGTTAGCAGCTCTTCATACAGTTTTTCCCCGGGACGAATACCAATAAACTCTATCGGTATATCAACATATGGCTCAAATCCAGAAAGACGAATAAGATCTTCTGCCATATCAAGCATCTTAACAGGCTCACCCATATCCAGCACAAACACATCCCCGCCCTTACCAAGTGAGCCTGCCTGAACAACTAATTGAGCAGCCTCAGGCATGGTCATAAAAAATCTGGTCATCTCCGGATGAGTTACTGTTACGGGTCCACCCTTGGCTATCTGCTCCTTAAAAAGCGGGACAACACTTCCCCTGCTCCCAAGCACATTACCAAACCTGACAATCATAAACTCTGTTCGGCTTATCTTTGAAAAGGCTCTAATAACCATCTCAGCGATTCGTTTAGAGATACCCATATTGTTTACACAGTTAACAGCCTTATCCGTAGAGATACTAACAAATTTCTTTACCTCATACCTGTCCGCTGCCATAACTACATTCAATGTCCCAATGATATTATTCTTGACACATTCTTCAGGAAAGTCCTGCATCAAGGGCACATGCTTGTACGCAGCTGCATGAAAAACAACATTTGGCTGATACCTTTTCATTACATAGTTTAGCTTTACAGTATCCACAACACTACAGATAATCGGCTCTATCTCAATGTGAGGATAGCTCGTCCTAAGCTCTCTGTTTATCTGATAGATACTATTCTCTCCATGCCCAAGGAGAAGCATTTGTCTGGGCTTTATCTTGCAAATCTGCCGGCACAATTCTGAGCCAATAGAACCACCCGCACCTGTAATCAGAACAACCTTGTTAGACAAATACTCTAATATTCCTCTGGAATTAATCGTCACTGGTGGTCTTCTGAGCAAGTCCTCAACATCTACATTTCGAATAGGGCTAACATCTACCGTACCCCCAAGGATCTCAAATACTCCGGGAATTATTCTGTAATCTACACCACTCTCCTCACACCTTGCTACAATATTTCTATTAATCTCTCCAGAGGCAGACGGGATACAGATAATAGCAGCCTCTACCCCTAATTTATTGACAACATTAGGAATATC
>JAHIZN010000381.1 GCA_018814245.1 bacterium | reverse complement strand
TGATTCAAAAAACAATTCTTGTAATTTTATCAGTTAATTCTTCTTTTCTCCATTTCCCCATTTTCTCCATTTCTCCTTCATTACACATCTGAATAGTTACGATTTCTGACTGATTCGAAATGTGTATGAAATAACAATAGCCGAGTAGTTACGATTTTTTAATCAAACTTGTTTCTGTTAAAATCTGCCACTAAAAATCTCAGAGGGAACAGATATCAGAAACAAACAGATTCTGATATCTATATACAATAACTATTCAGGACAATCGTTCATCACAGCAGCCTTAATCTATTGGCTTGGTATACACTTCCACAACATCCTCGGAAATATCTTGGTTTGCAGGCTTAAATCCATTGGTTTATCCTCATCAATCTTCGAATCACCATCATTATTATTGCCATCAACAGGGTCTTCACCCAATCGATGATCACTATCAGAATCAATATCCCTTTGGATATTTATTTTGATATAGACAATATTTGTTGCAGCTATATTCGCAACAATATTGGTTGGGCTTATTGCCTGCCCTGATTTGTTGTAATAGGTAAATATTCCATATGCCTTGCCGGTACCACCACAGACAGAACAGGTCTCGGTTCCTTTCAGTCCGGTACCATTGCATGGTGTACACGGTTTTTCTGCATTGCTTATTTTTTTCAAGATAATAGATGATGATTTTGTCCCTGCTATCGGATTATATACATCCCTTCTCAATGACCATGAGGAATATGTTTCTACAGAGTCAGCAACCGCATAATAGCAAACAACATCATCCTCAGTTGAGCTAAAGGTTCCTGGCGGTGTATTTGTTCCTACCTGTTGCTTATCATCCTTTATAAAATAAATCACGCTTGAGCTTATTGTTCCATGATTTAGCTGTCCTGCATATACTGTTTCTGTCGTTGTACCAACAACAATCCCACTAAGCAATAATCGGGCAGACTGAAGAGAACCTGTTATTCCCCCTGACTTATCGCCTGCCTTTCCGTAGAGAACATCGGTTGTCTCTTGACGCATGGTTAATTGAGGCTCCATGGTTGTCCAGTTTTTTACTCCACCAGAAAAAAGAGCATAAATAGACAGCATAATTACACCCATTCCAACGGTAGCTAATAATAACTCAATAAGGGTGAATCCAGCTGTTGATTTTTTATTCATATTGTCCATCCTGTAATCGGTCAGCTTTCAGCTATCAGCAGTCAGCTGCCAGAGGGAGCACCATCTCGAATCTCGCGAATCAGAAATTTGCCTTGATTTTATGGTTGGAGTTTAGGTTTTAGCCTTTCACTGCTTATAATATGTTGCCGGCTTTGGTGCAATAATGGTCACTAATTGCCTTGAGCTACTCTTGCCGCCCGGCTTCCCACCAATAACAGTAACAGCAATTTGTTTATAATCATCAGGAAAGATGTCGGTAGGAGCAACATCATCAGCAGGATCATCGATAAACAATGCCTTCATGGTTATTGTCCCAATCATATCCTTTGCTGCAATAGCCTCACCCTGTGCAGGAAAAATCATCACTCGTTGAGAACATGAACTTGTACCATTTGTAACAGAGAGTGTACCAAACAATCGTTGTGTTAGGGTACCATTTGTGGTCAAGGTTATGGTAGCAGCATTGGTTCCATTTCCGCCCTGTATATCTCCGGCTGGTGTACTTGTCCCCTCATGCTCCCATGTAAGAGTCAATGCACCAAGGTTATATGCTGTAGCAATATAATCATCGTTGGTATGGGCAATAACCCTTACCCGGACATCTGTTGTTTTTTCACCTTGAGGCATTATAACTGGATTGATAATGTTCAAATGAAGGTGATCTCCCTGCGTACTCGTACCAGTTGCCTGATGAATATACTCATATCGCATCCCCTTTACCTCTTCCAACAGTTCCTGTGCCCTTGCCATAGCAACAGATTCATCCCATGATTTAATTATCGTATGTGAACTGCTCATAAAGGTTGTGGATGCTGCCAAGGCAACAATCAATAAAAGAAGCCCGGCAATCATCAATTCAACAAAACTCATCCCTGCTTCGGTTTTTTTTTGAATACCCATGGCTTATTCTCCTTTACTCTTGGCGGGTTGGACAGATAAAGAAATTAAAAATTATGAATTAAAAATAAGGGGAAAAGAGATGAGAGAGAGAATGAGATTAGGAATCAGAGGAAATAACTATAATTTTAACTTCAATAATAAAAATATCAAGACAATAATTTTTAATTTTCTGATATTTCACCATTTTTAATTTTTAATTCATAATTTTTAATTTATCTTCTATTGCATACTCTTCTGAATATGAGGGGTAATAAAGATAACCAATTCTGTTTTTCGATTCTCACTCATATCTAACCTGAAAAGCCTGCCAATAAATGGCAAATCACCAAAAAACGGCACCTTACTCGTCTTACTTGAGCCATGGTCATCTATTATTCCACCAATAATTACGGTCTCTCCATCCTTAACCAATAACTGGGTTAAGGATGATTTAGTAGAAAGGATAGGTGTTTGAAACGCCCATCCCTTAAAGCTGCTTACCTCTGGTTTTACTATAAGCGTAACACAATTATTGGGATTAATAAATGGGGTTACTGTAAGCTGCACACCAACTTGACGGAAAACAACATTGCTTTGCACTATCCCTGCCTGAGATGTTGTTGTTTGTTGATACGGGATCTCTTCCCCAACTACAATATTTGCCTGCTTTCCATTAAGGGTCATAATCCTTGGAGAGGATAAGACATTCGCCTTACCCTCAGAAACCATAGCAGATATCATTCCGGAAATATCATATCCACTGGTTAGTTTTCTATAAAGAAACTCTCCCCTATCCCCACCCGGTGTAGTTTCAGTCATCAAACTTGACAGACTTGATGACCCTATTCGATCTATTATTGACCACAAAAATCCCAACTGATTCGTTTTATCGATATAAACCTCAACAATCTTTGCCTCAATCATCACCTGTTTGGTCTCTGTATCTACATCTTTTATCAATTGCTCAATCCGGGGGAAATTACCAACAGTATCAGTGATAATAATCGAATTGGTTCGTGCATCAGCACAAGCCTTTCCAGCGGTGGTTAGTATACCACTTATATTAGAGACAACCTCATTAGCCATAGCATAGTTAAGATTAATAACCCTTGTTATGGTCTCGCCAATAAGATTTTCTTTGGTATCAACACGAATAATGTTCCCTTCCTTAAGATAGATATACCCTTGAGTCTTCAGAATAATATCCATCGCTGTTTCCCATGGCACATTATCTAATCGCAGGGTTATTATTCCCTTTACTGCTGAACCCGGAACGATATTTACCCCTACCTTATGGGCAATCAATCTTAAGACATCAAGCAAATCAGCGTCTTTGAAGTCCATAGAAATAGTTTGTCCAGCAGTTATAGATTTTTCTGTTGTAGTTTTAGGAATAGCCACTTTTGGTTGCGAGACTTGCGATTTTTTATGGGTAACAGCCCTTCGTTCTTTTTTCCCTACCTTATAGGTTCTTTTTTTTGCTACCGGAGATGATTTGGATTCAGACATATCCTTTTTTATTTCCTTCTTTTCTGTAGCAGCCTCAGGCTCTTCAGCCACATATTTCTTAAGGGTAAGAAGTACAGTTTTGCCTTGGGTTGAAACTGAATATGGAAGCGATTCTTTTGTTTCAACCGTTATTCTGGCTACATTTATCGGATCAATATGCCTTTGCTGGACACTAACGCCTGTTATATACCTACCATCAACTTTTATATCTTTTACCTTATCCGAGGTAGCATTGAGAAAATCAAGAATAATCCGGGGTGGGTTTAGTGTTTCGAAATACTTATACTGAGGGGCTCCAGTTGTAGAGATGGCTACTATGCTTCGATCATCTTCTTCTTTGATGTTAATTCCGTCAATAGAATAATCAGTGTATGGGTTCGTAATGCTTAATTCGATCCCATTTGGAATCTTGTTTACAGAATAGGGAATGGATTTTATCAGCCCAACAACTATCCTTGTCTGATCTCCTTTTTGTTGAATTATCTGAACCCTGGTTATTCCTCCAGAAGAAACAGATATTTCTTTTGGGGTACAGATAGTTTTTGGCAGATCAATAACTATTGCCGGAGGCTCAGTTAATACCACAGAATCATAATTCGTTATAGCTGCATCACCGACAAATACTATATTAACCCTATCCTGTAACCTTTCAACATGGACATCAAGCAGATTAATTTCTGCCTTTACCGTAGATATTAATGCAGAATAGATACATATTGTCACAAAAATCTGATATAACCTTTTCAATTTCGATCACCCCTTCATTATTATATAGGACAAGGAAACATGATCCCTTGTTTCAATTCATTTAGCTGTCGGACAAGTCAGACCAGTCTGACAGGTCAGACTATTTACCACCTGCTTGTTTAGTCACAGCTTGTTTTGCCAGACCCTCTTCAAATCCAGAGGCAAATGCTTTCATCATTTCCCTTTTCTCTTCTTTTGAGAATTCTTACTGCTTTGGAAAAATATCAGCACCCCTTATCGCTACCTTTGTGTCAGATGCATCAAGCCCTATAGTAACTACCTTATCAAGCTGGGTTAAGAAAACAAGCTTTTGATTGAGAATCTTTCCTTGTACACCACGAATAGGATAATCTCCAAAAAAGAGGATACCATACCTTAAGATAAAGGTATTACCACCTGGTCCACGAACAAGGGCAATGGTATCTTTTTTATCCCAGACAATACCAATCAAAATAAGTTCAGTAATATCTACATCAGGGATTCTGCTTTTTTGATCCTGAACCGCTTGCCCACCCTCAACGATCAGAGGCATAAATGGATCCCGACTATGAACATTTTGATAGAGATATTGTGGAATTATCGGTTTTTCTTTCAATGGTTCAGGCAATATTTGTGGTGGTAACATAGCTACCTCTTTGGGCTTTTGCCTGCCACACCCACTACAGACAATAATTAACATTACGCTGATCATTATTATTCTACTTAATTGCCACATAACTACACCTAATTATAAATTAAAAATTATGAATTATAAATTAAAGAGGATAACACCCTTAATTCATAATTCATAATTCATAATTTTTAATTACCCGCACATGCCACAAGCAAGTGCAACACTATTGCTGTTAGATTGTCAACTGATAATTGGGG
>JAHIZN010000048.1 GCA_018814245.1 bacterium | reverse complement strand
GAGAAATGGAGAAAAGAAGAATTAACTGATAAAATTACAAGAATTGTTTTTTGAATCAGAGAAAGAGATTAAGATTTTTTCTCCGATTCTCCCTTTTCCCCATTTCCCCTTTCTTACACATTTGTATAGCTGAATAGTTACGCTGGATATTTAATTGTTCGCAGCTCTTTCGACACTATTCGGTTACACTCACAGCCCATCTTAAAAATCATAAGAGTAATACAGGGCAATCCCCTTCTTCTTTGCGTATTCCTCAGCATCAGGCTCACTTATCATATAGGCAACCAATACTGGGAATATCTCCTCAAACACACCCTTAAATCTTTCTAACCTTATTTTTATAAACCTATCTATATTATTTTTAGAAAGTTGACTCTTGCCCTCTCCTATAATTGTAATCCTCTTGTCATCTCTGATTGCCTCTCCAACTATATTTACCTCTATCATCTCGTTGTTTTTATCAGGCACATATCCTCTCTTTAATCTCCCCTGAACAATAATCCCATAGTCCTTTTTCAATAACTCTGGCAATCCTTTATAGGCTCTATCCTCAAGAATATAACCCACAGTTCCTGAAAGCCCCCCAAGCTGTTCCCTTGTCTTTTTGTGCTCATAAACAAGTTCGTGTAATTCATGCTGGGTTTCTTTTTGTGCCTCAGCCAGCTCCGCTACCTTAATCTCGGTTCTTTTTTGTGCTTCAGCCAGCTCTTGCATTGTCTTATCAAGTCTGCCTATTTCTTTTTGACTTTCTTTTTGTGCCTCAGTCAGCTCTCCAACCTTAATCTCGGTTCTTTTTTGTATCTCAGCCAGCTCTCTTTGAGATTTTCCAAGATCTTTTACGATTTCCTTTAGTTCAGAGAAATCCTCCCTTGTTACATGAACCTCATTTATTCGATTATCAACTATCTTTATAATCTCTCTCTTGAACGAGGGTGTCATTCTAAAATCTATTACATTTGCCGTTTGCATTTGGTCTCCTTGACTGCTCCGATAGATGAAAGCAATTATTCTATAACTCGACAGGCTGTTACGGAATAGGAATTTGGCATGAGAAGCATACAATATATTGTACTAATCTCAGTAGATGGTATTGCCACTGATTATTAGTTCCGTAACAGATTGTCGAGATGACAAGGCAGCAGTAAATCACCATAATTGCAGGTCAAACAGTTCATACATGGGGTGATTTTTAACTGCACAGATCAATAAAGTCGATATTCTTAAGAAAAAACTTAAACATTAAGTATAACATGATAAGTTTTCCTTGTCAATGAAAAATTACAGACTGTTAGCCCAAAGTAGAAATGTCCTATTTTCCTGTCAGAGATAATGCTAATTAGAAGAAGTTAAGCCCTTATGAGTAACCCCTTGTCAACAAAGGAGTTACTCATAGGTTGCTCATAAGGGAGGGGATTACGGCACTTTTGTTAGCCGGGGTAATCAGAGAAGACTTTGACCTTGTAGTCATAGCCATGGAGTACGAAGAAGCTGGAGCAAAGGCTATTTCTGTGCTTACAGATGAAATGTTTTTTCAGGGAAGCATGGATTCTACATACATTTTCAATCATGAAAAAGGGTACTATCTTTGTTTTCGCAAGCGAATATTTTTGGGTGTAACCTCCAAATATTCATCTTCGGCTATAATTTCTAATCCGCGTTCCAGTGTTAATTCCATTGGCGGAATTAATTGAATGGCTATATCTGAGCCTGAAGCCCGCATATTGGTAAGCTGTTTACCCTTAACAGGATTAACAACCATAGCATGACCCTTGGATGTATTGCCAATAACTTGTCCCTTGTAAACATCTACAGTTGGCCCCACAAACAAAACACCGCGATCCTGAAGCTTAGAAAGAGAATGCGCCGTTGTCTTGCCAACTTCTCCGGAAATCATAGAACCAGTATTGTGTTTTTCAATTTCACCGGCATATGGCTTAAAACCAATTGCTTCGGTGCATAGAATTCCTTCTCCCTTGGTATCTACAACAAATTCACCCCGATAACCCAAAAAGCCACGAGTTGGTATTTGGAAAACTAACCGAATATGCTTTTGTTCCGGCTGCATTTCCAACATTTGTCCCTTTCTTTTTGATAGTTTTTCGATAATAATACCCACAGATTCTTGTGGCGAATCAATTGTTATTTTTTCAAATGGCTCATATTGCTCGCCATCTACTTCCTTAAAAACTACCTGTGGCTGGGAAACCTGAACCTCAAATCCATCACGACGCATATTTTCCAATAAGATAGCAACATGTAATTCACCACGGCCATAAACCTTATAGTGTTCAATGGGTGAAAAATCTATTTTCAAGCCTACATTGATTTCCAGCTCTTTTTCCAGGCGTTCCTTGATTTGACGACTGGTAACAAACTTTCCATCCTTTCCGGCAAAAGGAGAATTATTAATCAAAAAATTCAAAGAAATCACTGGTTCGTCTATTTTAATAGCAGGCAAAGCCTCCTGGGTTGCATCGATACAAATCGTGTCTCCTATGTAAATATCCGGCAGCCCGGCTATCATCACAATATCTCCACTGGCAACAGAGGATGCTTCCTTTCTTGTCAACCCTTCAAAGGTAAATAACTTGGTAATACAGCCAAAAGCTGTCTCACCAGAGTGCGTTTTAATACAAACCTTATCACCGGTTTTTAGCGACCCCTGCCAAACACGGCCTATGCCAAGTCGTCCCAGATAATTATCATACGCCAGATTAAATACCTGAAAGGCAAAAGGCAATGATTCATCAACTATTATTGGTGAAACTTTTTCTAAAATTGTATCTAAAAGCGGCATAAGATTATCCGAATCATCACTTAATTCTTTTTTGGCAATCCCTTGCTTTGCAATTGCATAAACAGTAATAAAATCCAACTGTTCATCATTGGCGCCCAAATCCATAAAAAGCTCTAAAACTTTTTCATGAACCCATTCTGGCCGAGCTGCCATTCTATCAATTTTATTAATTACTACAATCGGCTTTAATCCTAAGGCTAATGCCTTTTTTAAGACAAATTTGGTTTGAGGCATTGGTCCTTCCTGAGCATCAACCACCAGAAGCACAGAATCAATGGAACGTAAAACCCGCTCTACCTCTGAACTAAAGTCTGCATGACCAGGGGTATCCACAATATTAATCTTGGTTCCTTTGTAAAAAACCGATGTATTTTTAGAATAGATTGTAATGCCTCGCTCTTGCTCTAAGGCATTAGAATCCATACTCACGGTATCATCAGTAACCATACCGGTTTGACGCATCAAGGCATCGGTTAAAGAGGTTTTGCCATGGTCCACATGGGCAATGATAGCAATATTTCTAATTTCCATAACTAAATCTGCTCCTTTTCCAGTTAAGAATTTGTAGAAAAATAGGTAACTATTCAGGCGTAAAAATGGTTAGGGCAGGGACAAGCCCTGCAGCTACAGCTATTCGTGGGCAAAACTTGTAGCTGCGACCCTTGTGGTCGCCGTCTTCATTCTGAATTCTGACTCCTGAATTCTGCATACCTGAATAGATACAAATATTTTAACAACGAGTTGTTGATAAGAAATTGAGTTGATGAGAATTTTGATTTTCAAGAGAGATCTGAAGTGTGTTCCGAGGCATTATTTTAGATGTATGCATTACCTCATGGCAATGCACCCCAAGTCAAGTTCATACATCGTTTTTCAGTCTTCCAAGAATAACTTTTATTCTTATAATCCATCATTAATGATATAGTATACATTATAAACTACAAAAGTCAAGTAAAAAAATAAGAAAAGTGCAATGAATCAGTTATCGGTAGAAAAACTACTAATGTCATGTCAACTCTCAAGTGTCGGATATTTAGGATGTAGGGATAAACCTGCCGCCTATCTTGCATGCTGTAGGGGCAATTCATGAATTGCCCCTACTCACTTTCCTCTTGTGGTTGTCCGTTGTTTGAGTAGCCAATTAAGCAGCACACTACAATCGCATCCGTCATTTTAAGGTTGACACGACACTACCTTAATGGTTACAAAAAAATATGTAATTTTTTACTTGACATTTTGAAAATCTATGGCATAATATATATATTCTTTTAATTATGGGCGGGTAGCTCAGCGGTTAGAGCACTTGCTTTACACGCAAGGGGTCACAGGTTCAAATCCTGTTTCGCCCACCAGTTTATAAATACGGAGTCGTGGTGTAGCTTGGTTTAACACATCTGCCTGTCACGCAGAAGATCGCGAGTTCAAATCTCGTCGACTCCGCCATTTGTAGAAAAGAGTTCCGTAGGATTTTGTTGCTAACAGAGGACAAACACTTAAGGTTTGCCTCTACAGAATGTTTAGATTTTATGCCTGTCAAATATTATGACTTCTTATAAACTGCTTCTACTGCTTTTATTTCTTTCCATTTCAGGCTGTGCCACCAATCCTGTTACTGGTGAAAAACAGCTTATTCTTATGTCCGAAGATAAAGAAATGGCTATGGGTGATGCATGTTATCCTGTGTACACTCAAGGCTCAAACGGCTTGTTTCAGGACAAAGATCTGCAATCATATGTTAATCAAATAGGAAAAAAACTTGCTCAAAAGAGCCATCGTCCGCAATTGAATTATGAATTTAATGTGGTTAATACATCTGTGATAAATGCCTATGCCCTGCCGGGCGGCAAGATTAGCATTACCCGTGGACTTCTTAACCTCATGGAAAATGAGGATCAGCTATCTGGTGTGCTGGGGCATGAGATTGGTCATGTGGCTGCAAAGCATGTTGCTGCAGGATATACCCGTTCTGTCCTGACAAATTTTGGATTATCACTGCTTGATACTGTTATGTCTGCAAAAGAGATCAAATATCGGGAATATTACAACACAGCTGCAGGATTGGCTGCAACCCTGATTGTCATGAAATATAGCCGTGATCAGGAACGAGAGGCAGATACCTTAGGTATGGAGTATATGGTTAAAGCAGGGTATAATCCTCAAGGATTTGTTCAGTCCATGCAGACCTTGGAGTCTTTATCTCAAAAAGAGCCTTCCCGGCTGGAGGTAATGTTCCAGAGCCATCCCATGTCATTAGAACGGATAGAGAATGCTAAGGCACAAATTCAGGCTAATTTTGCCACACTTTCGTTGACTGCCTTTCAAAGAGACGAGTTCCAAAAGAATACGAATTATCTTAAAAAGGTTGGACTCGCATATAAGCAGTATGATCAGGCTGAGGAGTTGATAAAAAAGGAAAAATTTGATGAAGCTGTCTCATTGCTTAAATCCGCCTTAGACATTGCACCAGATGAAGCCTTGATTCATACTACCCTGTCTGCAGCATATTTTGCTGAAAAAAAATATGATGCTGCCATGGATGAGATTGAGTCTTCTCTTGCTATCTATCCTGATCTGTTCATGAGTCGTTTTTTATCAGGGTTTATATTTCATACAATCAATGAGTTTGAAACATCCATTGCCCAGCTGAAAACAGCCGATAATCTTGTCCCTGATAATGTAAATGTTATTTTTTATCTTGGCTGTAACTATGAAAAATTAAAAGAGATAGCAGTAGCAGCCAAATATTACAAAAGGCTTCTTCAGTTAACCACTAAGGGTGAAAAGGCTCTGTATGCTTATCAAAGATTGTGCGAATGGGGATATATCAGAGGAAAATAAGGGATGCAAAGACAGAAGACAGAAATCATGACAAAAAAATCGTGTGCTGGTTCACCGTGAATCGTAATTTTCAATTCAATTATTAAGCGACTTTTCTTGGGGTCATGCTCAAGACCAAATCATGTCAATCTTATTTACAGCGGATCTTCCAATAATTTAACACAAGATTATAGCGGTTAACCCTATGATTTATCTCGACTTACGACCCTTAATCAATTTCTTCCTTGTGGCTACATTTACATTTCTGTAAGGCAAAACCTTTGGAAGGGTGACTAAAGCTGCTTTTAGCAGCTTTATCCCTAATTCCCTTGGCTCTGGAATCTGTTGATAAGATATTTTGCCTATCTTTATTTCATCAGCAGTTATTACTGTCAGTTCATTTAGCCCTTCTTCTGTTTTTACATCTATTTCTGCCCAAAGTCTTTTTAGTTCCTTGATAATAATATAAGCAAGCATAACTACAAACACATGCCCTCGTGTCCTCTTTTGTTTCCTGACATACACTGGTCTGGTTTCAAGAAGTTCTGTCTTCATTGTTCGAAAGGCTTGCTCTACATTGGCTAAATCCTTGTATCGTCTATGAACCTTCTCTTTTGATGCCTTATCTTTAGGCAAATCTGTCTTAATGCAATAGCATCCATCAAGTTCCCCTGCCTTCTTCTTTTCATCTTCATCTACTCTTACTATAAAATTCCTTTCTTCAGCCTCTATATTGCAAAAATCAGATACTTTCAGCTTCTTCAACCAATTTTGTATTTTATTAAATCTAATCTCAATCTTGGCTCTTTTGTGAGAATTAAGATAGTTATTCTCTTTCTCAACAATCTTCTTTATTTTCTCTATTTTTTCCTCCCTGTTAGCTTCAAGTTCATTTACTCGCAACGGATTGCGTCTTAATATGTAACGAACACCATCTATTTCAACCTCGCAAAGGTTCTCATCAAAAAGAGAGAGTCGAATCAGACCTCCTTTAATGAGACTCTGTATCTGAGGCTTGGTAATAGATGTAATGTAATGGAATTGCACCTCGTTTAAGTCCTTAATCTGTCCACTCTTAATCATTCCTCTATCTCCAACCATAGTTACATCTTTAACCCCAAAACGCAAGGATAATTTCTTAATCTGATTAAGAAAAGTCTTCTGGTCAGTAGTATTGCCTTTAAATACTTCAACAGAAACAGGCACTCCATCTTCATCTGTTAAAAGCCCAATAACTATCTGTCTCTTACCCTTCTTGCCATCACGATTATACCCAAAATCACTTAGTTCATTTGCCTTCCCTTCAAAATAGCTACTGGTAACATCATATAGATAAAGGGTTGGAATCTCGTTAGATAATCTTGCCTTAAAAAGATTATCTTCAATATTGGTTTGATTATCACTTAACCAATCCAAATTCTCATACAAGCTATCTTCATTGAAGGTATCTAATCCAATAAGATCACAAATAGCATGTTGTCCAGCCAGCCTAACCGCAGAAAGTCTCGAACCTTGGTCTATTATCCTTGCCATTACTTGCCATAATGCTAATTTACCCATACGAGTATTACCTAATACTTTGGTAATGTGCAACTTGTTAGCTAATGAATTCAACAAACAGATAACACCAACTGATAGGCCAACCTTTGTCTTGATATCCTTTACAGAGCAAAGCTCTGTAATATCCTTTTTGTGCTTTAAGGCAAGATCTATAGCCTCGATCTCTTCTTTAGGACATTTTGAAAGGTTAGCAATAGTCTTATGCTTAACCTTCCCTTCTTCACGATAAGAGGTTCTCAGAAGAACTCTGGTATAAATCTTTCCATTTTGTTTTGAAACTGAATGATCAATATACATAGTGTCTACTATTATACACCATAACTCATTATTTGTCAAGCAAAAAATACAATAAATCTTTACTATTAGTGGCTACAACTAAAAGCCCAAAAATAGACTAATCCATTCATGTGTATAGAGTTAGATTATTTTGTGTCTGGAAGATCCGTTACAAAACTCCATTTCTCATCAAGCTGGATCTCTCTCGTCTGAGGGGGAAAAAGCGACTAATTCTTCATGAAGTCGCCCTGCATGATTCCCAGATAATCGTAAGTATCGAGTTACTGTATCTTTATTTACTCCTACCAGCCGACCAGTAGAACGAACACCACAACCCTCTTGAATATGCTTCATTACAGCAAACGCCTTTTCTTCTGGAAGCCGGGCATGTTCCAATACTGTCCCTTTCCGCTTAAGAAAAGTGAGAATTACATGTCCGACAATAAATCATACGAATATGTTTTCCTTCCTCCACGTAAGCCGCGAAAAGAAAGATTCCCCTTGCCACGAATCCCAAAATCTGCACAACTATCATTTTGACAACAAAAATGTTCAATTGGATGCATAGTTCTTCCCTCCCAAGTAAAACTCTTTTTAATCCAAAATTTACTCATGTTATCTTTATCGACATCACTAATTATAAACTTTAGCTAGTTTAGGACACTACCGAATTTCTTAAGTGTACAATATATCTGCTGTATCCATCCAGTATGATACACAAATAATAAAACGTACCGCAGATTTATATATGACACGTCAATATGCCAATGTTCATGGGATATTAAAGGTTGAATAAAACCGGTGCCTTTTTTACTATGTTTACGATCCCATTTACGCATAACTCCTGCATCAAATAAAACTCGATATACACTTGACGAACTAACAGCAACAATATCTTCATCCAACATCATAAAGGACAGTCTTCTATAACCTTCATCAAGATGTAATGCATAGAAATCAAGGATAGCTTTCTTCTCCCATTCCATCAACCAATTGTCTCTCGGAATCTGGTTATTATGTTCATTTACCTTTCCATATCGCTTTTTCCATTCATTGAATTTTACTGCTGAAATACCAAGCCAACTTACAAATTGATGTACTGTTATGTTTGTTTTCACAGACCAGAAATTAACAAAATCTATCACCTTATCTCGTATATCCTGAGCAACCCAAATTATATTCAGCTTTCCCCAAGACTTTTTTTTAATGCAATATGTTCCTCCATAAGTTCAGAAAGTACTTCATTTTTGCGTACCAGTTTGTTCTCTAATTCTGTAACTTTTTTCATTATTAGAACATTTGGTTTTTCCTTTTTATCCTCAAAAACAGATGCAGCATTCTCGAAGAATTTCTGCTGCCATCGATAGAAAATAGTCGGATGAATACCGTACGCATCACATAAATCTGATACTACTTTCTTCTCCACAAAATGTTGTTTCAGAATACTTACTTTCTCTTGTGCCGTAAAACTCTTCCTCCTTTTTACACTTTTCTCACCCATAATATCCCTCCAATTTAATAAGCCTATAGACATTAAATCCCCATACCATATCGACACTATTCTATAGCTTATTTAAATTGAAGAAAATTACGATTCCGTCTGAAGCAGCACAGTTATCCTTCAATTGATAGATGAAGTTTCTTTAGTTTGATCCATACATCGTCAATAATGAATTGCCAGTTTACTTTTGCCTCTTTTCCATTCCTATTTTCTTCTCATACTTTTACTTTTTGTTTCAGTTGTTCGGTATTATCAATCCGTCCTACTATGCACTGTCGGCTCAGCATATTAAGTTGTTACGAAAAAATATAACTACTAATATGCAACAGGTAGTGGTTGAGTATTTAAACAATACTCTTTGTTGTGCTTCTATCCAATTGCAGTGTACCATAAATGCACTTTTTGTGAACTTTTTCAAGTGTCGCTCCTAACAAACGCACACAACTACAACGAGTTGTTACCTCGGACATTGGTTTGCCCTTGTCAACAAATCGTTGAAGTGGAAAGAACATGGTCTGACGTAAGCAAGCTTGCGACACCCAGAACCTTCCACTCAACTCCGCTATTAAACCTTCTCAAATATAATACCGTTATCTCCTTGTTCGAGATTGTACATTTCAGTCAAGCAATCAACACATCCAGAGACATCTAATACAAGTTGTTTTGATGGTATCGTCAACTTAGAAAAATGAGGCGTAATTACTGATAGAAATTGCTCTACCGTTACACCGCTAACATTCTTCAAGTGATGTGGCAAAAACTCTACTACAAGTAACTTACATTTGGAGAGTATCTCCTGCATGCCTTGCAGGGCAAAGTACTCTGCTCCCTCTATGTCCATAATAATAATGTCAAATTTTTTCTCTTCCAAATATTTGTCAAGAATAACCGCCTTTATGGAGATTTTCTCAGGATTATCATAATAATATACGAATTTTTTAATCTTTGGAACCCGTTTACTGCCTCCAGAATTGGCTCTACTTATTAGAAATTCAATATTTTCATCTTTATCGTTCGCCGCAATGTTTATTGCTCGACAATTAGAAATAGAATTCAATACTATATTTGTTGTTAATAAATTGTATGTAGTTGGATTTGCCTCTATAGCGACAACGTCCTTGCAGAGTTTAGATATGGGTATAGCCAAGGTTCCAACATGAGCCCCAATGATTAGGACTTTACTATCTGGTGTGATATGTGGCTTCAGTCTTTCAATTTCATCCAACCCATATTCCCCAGTCATTCTTAATTTTCTGCCAACCCCATAATCTTCTGGATCAACTGCATAACATAGACCGTTAGCTGACGTTATAATTAATGCATATACATGCCGGCCCAATAATTTTTTCGTAAAAGCTCCTATCAATGATAAGATTACTAATTTTATTATTTGCTTCATGGGTTCTCTCCTTTAATATCCAAATATTAGAGATGTTGCGTAAATAAGCACTTACTTGCTATAACTTACTGTAAAACAAGCAGTTACTTCATTTTTTCTTTATGTTTTATAATCCATTGTAATTTTTAAACTTATATCAAACTATGTCTTATTTCGCACTAAATCTATTACATACAATTCATATTAATTATAAGCTTTAGCTATGTTAGGACACCACCGATTTTTTCACTCAGAATTGCTGATGTTTGAAAGTAAATTACGATATATACTTAGATGTTTATCAGCAATATAATCCCAATTGTAAGAATGATCTAATTGTGGTAAAATATGTTTGCCGCTATACAAACGCAAAGACTTTTTCATATCTGTAATATCTCCAGGATAAGAGTAGTACACATTTTCTTCTATATTATAGCCACATTGTTTTTTAGAAGTAGTTAGTATAAATGAACCTTGTATTTTAGCTGCTAAAAAAGAGGTATTTCTTGAACTTAGTCCTTTTACAAACGGAAAAACTACTGCATCAACAGAGGATAGAATACCACCCACCTCTTTATCATTCAAGAAGCCTGTTACAAATACTTTTCCAGCCCAAGGTTTTTGATTAATAATATTTAAAATATATTTATGATATGAATTATTTGGATTTAACTCACAAATTAGCACTATTCGATCAATCTCAGGATTAGCAATTTGAAATATATATTCAATACCCTTTGCTGGACTAACAAAACCAAAATATGCAATTATGTTATGCGTTAATCCATCAAATTTAGAACGCAACATAGTTAATTCTGACATATTGATACTAACAAAAGGAATGCTGGACGCAACAGGTATAAAATGGAGATGCTTGAACTTAACGATCCATTGAAACCAAAATGGAATCAAATCGATATAGTTTGGTTCAACAACAATGAGTGTTCCACGAGCAAATATATTAGGTAAATATCGAAAACACCCTTTCCATCTTAAAGGTTCATGCCAAGTCTGCACAACAGGTACTTTTTTTAACTGTAATATCATTGGCAGAAAATGTACAGCTATCTTTCTGCCATACCCTTTGGCAGGGTATTGGATATGCACCAAATCAGGTTTCCATAATTTTATAGTTTTTTGAATATTAAAAACATCCAACATATTCCAATTTTTAACAATTGGAAATATTTCAAAATTATAATCTTCATTAATCCCTTGAGCAATATTATTTGTAATTAAAGCTGTTTTAACTTCAGTAAATGAGGAGATTTTGTCTATAAGAAGAGCAGTATAATCTCCCACGCCACACTTCATCGGAGGAAACGCTCCAGAAATATAAAGAATACGCATAATTTTGTTACCATCACAGAAGTTATAAAAATAATTCTCTTAATAATATACTGAGTAATTGTTCTTTACGAACAAAATTTTTTAATCTATAACATCGTGTTATCAATATTAATAGAACAATCTTATAAGAAAATATACAAAATTTTCTTAACACTTTTCGATAATTTAAAATAACAATAATGGTTTGTTTGGTCATTTTAATAACTTGATTGGACATATTAAAGTTATGTTTTCGATAAACAGCTAACGGTTTATTTATATAATATACTTTCTTGCCATATAATCCTAATCTAATCCATAAATCATAATCACATGTAAGTAAATTTTTAAAAAAATTTCCATTTACCCCAGATACTATTTGGTAGAAGCTGCTAACTCTCTTAAAATACACAATTTTGACTTTAAGGCTTACTATACCAAAAAGTATGCTGAGGTTACTAAACATCAACACAAAAGAGCTCTGGTTCTTTCAGCCAGAAAATTAGTCAGGGTAATATTTTCTTTGCTTCAATCAAAAAAATATATGAATTACCTAAAACAAATTGATCTGTTCTCTTTGCCTTGCTAAACTAAAAATTAAGCAATGATTCTCTTATTCCACTTGCGAAATCTATTAAATAGGGGGTGAATGCCTATTGTTAAACATTTTTATCTCGAATGGAGAAATCTCTCCATCATATTAATGCTTTCACACTGTGTTAATTGAAGCTGTAACATTTTGCATCTATTTAACCTTTAAGGCTATATCTGTCCCCAATTGCAGGGACAGAAAAGTTAAATATTAGCTCATTTTTTCTTGACATTTCACCGCAGGACTTTGTGGCTCTTTCTCTGTATTTGCGTACTATTGTTATATTTCTGTGGCTTAACACAACAACCGCACAGCTTGAAATTGCTCAATAATCCGTGGAGTTTGCAAGCCACGAAGATTGCCATTGTGAGCTTACTTCCACAATCACAACGAATTAGATTGCCTTATCACTTTCAACCTCATGAAATTGCCACAGGATATTGAGCAGTTACGAAAAAACTACTCTTAAGAATTCTCCCAAATGTTTCCGATACGATTTATCAAATAACATCTTTAGCATATAACTTAACACTCGAAGCAATAGCAAAATACATCTTTCAAGATTTGATAAATATAAATAGTTGTCAAAAAAGTAGTTTCCACTTTTCAAGTTTTCTATAGATTTTTTAGCACCTGTTTTAGAAATACTTTTACCCAATTTGTGCCAAATAATAACATCTGGAACAAAATAAGTTATTAATCCAGAGCTTCTCATTCTTTCAGCAATTATAAATTCTTCCCAAAAAAGAAAGGTATTTTCATCGAGAAGTTCTATTTTTCTAAACATCATCGAACTTCCTGGGATTGAATATACCTTCTGTGGTATATTATTAGTAGCGAAAAAACTACGATAATAAGAAGTTTTATACACGAGCCATCTAATAGGACTTTGAGTAAGCAAACTAGACCAAAAGCTTACTCGCCTTAAAAATGACCATTGCCAATCTTCATTATTAGTATCAAGTATCTTGGGTCCAATTAAATCAACTTCTGGATGCTTTTTAAAAAATTCAACAGAAATAGAAATACTATTGGAAGATATTACTGTATCATTATTTAAAAGCCAAATATATTCAAAATCATCTTTTGCCAGAGCATAGCTTATTCCCACATTATTACCAAAAGCAAAACCTCCATTATGACCTGTTTGAATTAAAATCAATGGATTATTAAATTTATTTTCTAAATCTCTATTTCCGCCTTTTTCTGCTTCTTTTTTTGTGTAATAAACAGAAGAAATTGGCTTTTGAACAGGTGGAAAAGATAAATGCCTTAATTGATTTTTCGGATCAGTCCAAACATTAATTTTCCCCTCTGACCAAGCTTTAATATATTCCAATGAATTGTTCGGTGAATTATTATCCACAACTACAACTTGAAAATTTAGATAATCACTCCTAAAAACACTCTCCAAACACTCTATCGTGTCAGTCCAACCGTTGTAGTTAAGGATAATGATATAAGTCTTTAATCTTTCATTTGAAATCACTATTTACCTCTTGTAATTAAATATTGGACTACAAAAAATTTCGAGCCGTGCGGTTAGAAATTGCATCACAATAATTCATCAGTAATCCTTTTATCTTCAATGTTATTTTTTTACTTAACGACTACATATTCTGCAACAATGATATATTGTGTAGCCAAAAAATGCTCAAATATTCTAAATGTTAATTTGTTAACTATTGCCCTTTTACTCCCATTCTGATTTTTAATTTGTATTTTCCGAATAATAAAATCATTATCAAACAACTTTATCATATTTTTTTTGCAGAAAAATCTCAAATGAGTTTTATCCAAAATACCTGAGTCAACATATTTAAAATCACCTTTAAAGATAGATAATAATGTCATACATTCTTGTATATTAGGTATGCTTGAAATTACTATACCGCTTGGCTTAAGATACTTTTTTATTTTCTTTATTATCGTATAAGGATCAAGCAAATGCTCTAAAACATCAGCAAAAATTATCACATCAAAATAGTGCTCGTCAAAATCAAGCTCAATGTCTTCTATATTTCCTATAATAATTCTATCAAGAAGATGTTTTGAATTGGATAATGCATTTTCATATAATTCGATACCAATTATTTCTTTTGCTATTCCATTTCTCTTTAATTCTATAAGTGTAGCACCATTTCCACATCCAACTTCCAATATATTAAGTTCTTTTCCTAATATTAGTGAAATAATATCCTCTCGAATACTTGAAGAATAATAGGAAATATTCTTTTCATTATACAATTTCTCAAGTATAGTACTCATTTTAATAAAGAACTCCTTTAAACCAAGATATTTCTCCGATTCGTATTGTACTGGTTCACTGTGAATCGTAATTTTCCATTCAATAGTTAATCGACTTTTTTCTGAGAATCTGCCCAAAATACAGAGGTTTTTAGACATAAAAAGAAGCTCAAGATTATCATATTAATCACCTTTTCTTACTTTTGTGAGGACAAGATTTAATTGGTGAGCAATACTAATCCTTCGCCTGTCACGATGATAATCTGTCGCCACCTTATCCGGCTATCTCTTGGCAGGTTGCTCCTCAGCAGAGCCTGCTTCTATTTTACCGAATAAATACAGTATAAACCTTCACCTCCTTTTAGTCAATCAATATTTTAGGACTTACGCATTTTAAACAATTCCTATACCTTTTTGATGAATTTTGGCTTAAAATAGTGCTAAAAATAGGCACTATTTACCAAACAATTATTTATTTTTAGTCGTTTTTATCCAAAATGCGTAAGTCCTATCCTTATTAAACAGGAAGCATCATTCGATTATCCTCAAGAATGTAACCCACGGTTCCTGAAAGCCCCCAAGTTGCAGCAATTCTGCATGAAAGGAGTCAAGAATAAAAACCTTACCCAAACTGTATAATTATTCAACAAAACAAGGATACTCTTTTTAATATGAGATTAAATTCATTCTTTGACAGGCTTAAGTTGTCGAATTTTTTCTTCCCATGCACACTTTTATCTATATTTAGCTAAGGAACTGTCTAACAATAAATATATCAAGTTTTGTTTTCTGGATATATTACATAATTCCATTCGCCATAGTATAATTATATCGTAAATATTAATTAGTTGCAACAGTTATTTTTAGACAGTCCCTTACTACATGCCTTCTTTTTTCACACAGAATTGCTGGTTACGGTGTAGTAGTTATAGCATGCTTACAAATAATATCACATATAAATTCTATCATTAATATATCCATCCCCGGATACACCCCTATCCAAAAAGCATTATTCATAATAAAATCAGTATTCTTCAACTCTCCTACTATTCTATAGCCTTCACCTGACTTTCGCATTTCATCAAAGCAAGGATGCTTGATTAAATTCCCAGCAAATAGATTTCTTGTCTGAATGTTATTGCTTTCCAGATG